>NZ_CAUQJB010000033.1:0-55417 GCF_963518325.1 uncultured Vagococcus sp.
TAGAGCAACGGATTGAAGCTCCGTGTGTCGGCAGTTCGATTCTGTCCTGAGCCATCCAAGCGGGTGTAGTTTAGTGGTAAAATCACAGCTTCCCAAGCTGTTGTCGCGAGTTCGATTCTCGTCACCCGCTCTCTGTTTTTTTTTGCAAAAAAACGGATTTGGGCCTATAGCTCAGCTGGTTAGAGCGCACGCCTGATAAGCGTGAGGTCGATGGTTCGAGTCCATTTAGGCCCACTAGTTTCATATTTTTATGGCCCGTTGGTCAAGCGGTTAAGACACCGCCCTTTCACGGCGGTATCACGGGTTCGATTCCCGTACGGGTCATTTTAAAGAGCATTTGCTCTTATTTTTTTTACTCAAAAAACGTCACTGTTCAATTGAACAGTGACGTCTATTAAATATAGTAAATCAAAAGAAGTAAGAGTAGGGCCGCATTTAGTGTGAGCTCTCTTTTTTTCTGATTGTTATGGCGTATGATAAACCAGGCAGCTAAGAAAATGACGGCAATCATAGGCAGTAGCAGTAGCCAGATTAAGTGTTTCGCATAGACTTGATACGCCAGATAGCCCATGAGAATTAGAAAGGAAATAAAGCTCAGTCGATTAAAGTCACTGTTGCGGCCACCTTTGGCATATAAGGATTGTGTTAAAAGCGTCCCAATTAAGACGATGAGGAAACTGAAGAGATAAGACCAAAAATAAAAGGCTTTAAAGGAATACGGGTAATGAATACTAATTATTAGGTTAAAAACGATGCCTTTAAAAAAGGCATTGAGGCAGGTGTACAAAAGTGTTTCTTGATAGTTATACTTTTCTGAAAAGATGAAGAATTGAAAGACCTCGTACATCAGTAGAATAATCCCATACTGTGGGGCCAGTTTATTGGTAATAATCCAAATACAGATGATACCAATGACCACTTTTCCTACATAGAGATTGAGGGAAAGGGACTGTCCATTGGCATTGGCTCGTTGAATAAAGACTTGGAAAAATTCTGACAGTAGTAAATACAGGAGCAAAAGGACTAAGGCAAAGGAAATGTCGACTCGATCTTCGACTAATAAGATTCCAGGTAAAACAGCCATGAAAGTTCGCAAGAAGGCGATTAACAGTGGATAAGTTAACGCACGAGAAATTGGTTGTGGTGTCATCAAAATGTGTACCTCACTTTTTAAAAGTTAATAATTCTTACTAGGAAGGTGTTTAGCAAGACGCTTCAACTATTTTTAGGTTAATCGACGAGCAAAGCATTTCTTAGTATTCATTAATGGTAGTGGAACTTTTGATTAAGGTCAAGTTAATCTTCTGTTACAGAGAAAAACAAGTGCTTTTAGATTTGAAATTTGATATACTAGGAATGTTGCAAGATTCCCGATAGGATTTATTGGCGATGCCTTTAAAAATGCCTTGTAACCGAAAATTAAGAGGGGGAATAAAGAAATGAGAGAAAAGTATTTATTTACATCGGAGTCCGTGTCAGAGGGACATCCAGATAAAATAGCAGATCAGATCAGTGATGCTATTTTAGACGCGTTATTGGCCCAAGATCCAATGGCTCGAGTGGCCTGTGAGACGTCAGTAACGACAGGTCTTGTCCTGGTCTTTGGTGAAATTTCAACGACGGCTTATGTGGATATTCAAAAAGTGGTCAGAGAAACGATCAAAGGGATTGGCTACACTCGTGCGAAGTATGGTTTTGACGGTGATACCTGTGCGGTGATGGTCGCAATTGATGAACAGTCACCAGATATCGCTCAAGGAGTAGACGATGCCTTAGAGACGCGTTCTAACGAGGAAAATGACATTGGAGCAGGAGATCAGGGGCTGATGTTTGGGTTTGCCTGTGATGAAACACCTGAGTTAATGCCGTTAGCGATTTCCTTAAGTCACCATTTGACTAGAAAGCTAGCTGATTTACGTAAGGATGGCACCCTGGCTTATTTACGACCAGATGCTAAGTCGCAAGTCACTGTGGAATATGATGAGGATGGCCGCCCATTGCGTGTGGATACAGTGGTTATTAGTACTCAACATGATGAGCATGTGACATTAGAACAAATTCAACATGATGTGAAGGAACAGGTAATCGCAGCGGTTATACCGGAGCTGTTGCTTGATAGTCAGACAAAATATTACATTAACCCAACGGGCCGCTTTGTTATAGGTGGTCCTCAAGGGGATTCAGGTTTAACCGGTCGTAAAATAATTGTGGATACTTACGGTGGTTATGCCCGCCATGGTGGTGGTGCTTTTTCCGGCAAAGACGCTACAAAAGTTGATCGTTCTGCTAGTTATGCAGCCCGTTATATCGCCAAAAACATCGTAGCAGCCGGTTTTGCTAAAAAATGTGAAGTCCAATTGGCTTATGCCATTGGGGTGGCACAACCTGTTTCAATTTCGATTGACACCTTCGGAACTGGAACTGTTTCAAAAGAAGCGTTGATTCACGCAATTCGTGAGAATTTTGATTTACGTCCCGCAGGCATTATTGAAATGCTTGATTTAAGACGACCGATCTATCAAAAGACGGCAGCTTATGGACATTTTGGTCGTACAGATGCTGATTTCACTTGGGAGCGAACTGATAAAGTTGAAGCTCTTAAAGCTAGTTTAGCAGAGTAACAGAGGCGGCTCTTAGTAAAGGTTAATCCCTTTATTAAGAGCCGCTATTTTTAAAGTGATAGGAAAAAGGATGATGAAAAATGATGAAACAAAAGGAAACAAATGTTAAAATCGTAACCCTTACGGTTTTTATTGCCACCTTTATGACGGCGATTGAAGCGACGATCGTCTCGACAGCAATGCCGACCATTGCGGGGCAGCTTAAGGGCGGCGAAATTATGAGCTGGGTCTTCTCGATTTATTTACTGACCAACGCCATGATGACACCAGTTTATGGTAAACTAGCCGATCGAATTGGTCGCAAGCCAATCTTTCTTTTCGGGATTGTGGTATTTATTATCGGATCGTCCCTTTGCGGGATTTCAGGCAGTATGTTGCAACTGATTATCTTTAGAGCGATTCAAGGAATTGGGGCAGGGGCGATTATGCCAGTGGCCTTAACGATTATTGCGGACATTTATCCCATTGATAAGCGGGCAAAAGTATTAGGCTTAAGCAGTGCTTTCTGGGGAATTGCTAGTGTGGTCGGCCCTTTATGTGGTGGCTTTATTGTGGATACAATTGGCTGGCATTGGATTTTCTTTGTTAACGTACCAATCGGTATCATTCTGGTTTTCTTAATTATGATCTTCCTGGTAGAACCTAAAAATGATCGTGAAAAACAACCAATTGATGTGGCAGGTAGTTTATCATTGATGATGTTCCTACTAGTATTGCTTTATGGGTTCCAAACACTTAGTGAGGGAACTGGTTTTGGCTTAACGAGTATGCTTTCATTTGCAGCAGCTATCGGTTTTTGCCTATTGTTTGTTTTTATCGAAAAACGGGCAAAAGATCCGGTTATTTCATTGGACTTATTTAAAAATAAAACTTTTATGATCGTCAATATTATCGCGGCGTTAGTCAGCGGTTTTCTGATGGGAATTGACGTGTATATTCCCATGTGGATGCAGGGAGTTCTTGGATTAAAGGCAGCCTTAGGTGGCATGGCATTGGCTCCCTTGTCCTTTACCTGGATTATTGGATCCTTAGTAGCAGGTCGCCTGTTGGAAAAAACCACTACTAAGCGGGCCTTAACCATTGGCTTGGTGATTATTATTCTCGGTGGCTTGATGTTAGCTAACGCTCCCGTTACGACCCCTTTCTGGGCCTTTTGTTTGATTTCCGGCTTTACTGGAATAGGACTGGGAATCACTATTACAGGCTCAACGGTTAAAGCTCAGAGTAGCGTCTCTCATGAAAATGTTGGGGTAGCGACTTCCTTCAATACCTTAATGCGGACCTTGGGACAAACGATTATGGTATCCATTTTCGGGGTAATCTTAAACAATCATTTAAACAATGAAATAGCCGCTAATGTGGATTTGGGTTTAAAACGTGAGATGATTGATCAATTGTCCAATCGTGAAACCTTAGCCCAATTAGCCACGGATTTAGTGGGGCCTTTGCGAGAAATTCTTTACAAAGGGCTACACAGTGTCTATTTCGTAGGGGTGATATTGTTAGTGGTTGCGATTATCTTGAATCAATTCCAGAAATCAGAGCGATTAATGCCTCACGAGTAACACAAAAAACTTCGCAACCTTTAAGGTTGCGAAGTTTTTTTGCGTTCAATGGCAATTAAAATCGGTGGGTTGTTTTGCTGATTGATAAACTGGTAGGAGAGAACGTTATACTCTCTTTGGGGAATATCTTTGACAAAGGCCATTACGCCATCTTTTTCAGTGTCCCCACCTTCATGCCCGTAATAAATCACCACGATAATCCGACCGCCAACGGCCAGTTTTGGCAGTAAGCTAGTTAAGGCAACTAGGGTTGTTTCTTTGCGGGTAATGATGGTTTTATCACTTTTTGGTAAATAGCCAAGGTTAAAAATAGCAGCTTTCACAATCACCTCACTGTTCAAGACCTGAGCGACCGTTTCATGACCTTGATGGAACAAAGTCGTTCGTGATGCTAAACCGGCTTCAGTGAGCTTTTGACGGCTTGTGTCAATCGCTTGACCTTGGATATCGAAACCGTAAACATGGCCCTGAGAACCGACTAAATCAGCTAAAAACAAGGTGTCGTGGCCGTTTCCTACGGTTCCGTCGACAACGGTATCACCTGGCAAGACCACATCCCGCAATAGTTGATGGCTATAATGAAGAGCGGTTTGTAACATGATGGGCCTCCTCTCGGCAATTAAAGCGCCCTTGATAGCTGTCGCGCCGTTTGAGTTCATCGTCAATGGCGTTTAAGACTTCCCATTTCTTTAAACTCCACATTGGCCCGATAATGCTGTCCCGTGGCGCATCACCTGTTAGGCGATGAATCACAATTTCCGGTGGAATCAGTTCCAACTGATCACAGACCACAGAGACATAGCGCTCGCGATCCATTAAAGTTAAACGTCCTTCCACATAATCCCGGACCATTCGCGTGTTGGTCATTAAGTGAAGCAGATGGAGTTTAATCCCTTGAATATCAGAATCCTGAATCGTACGTTTAACATTTTTAATCATCATCTCATCTGTCTCACCAGGCAAGCCGTTGATCAAGTGGGTGCAAACTCTAATGCCATGTTTGCGCAGTTTAGCCACACCGTCAAGGTAAGTTTGATAGTCGTGGGCCCGATTGATTGAGCGGCTAGTCTCTTCGTAAGTGGTCTGTAACCCAAGCTCCACCCATAAATAATAGCGCTGATTGAGTTCTGCCAAGTATTCCACCACATCCTCTGGCAGACAGTCGGGGCGGGTCCCGATGGAAATACCAACCACACCAGGCTGAGATAATACCTGTTCAAAGCGGTGACGAATCGTTTCCAGCGAGCCGTGAGTATTGGTGAAGTTTTGAAAATAAACTAAGTACTGAGTGACTCCGGGCCATTTGGCGTGCATGCGGTTGATTTCCTGATGGAACTGCTCCGGCAAAGGCTCAGTTGGGGCGATAATCATATCGCCTGAACCAGAGACACTGCAAAAGGTACAGCCACCTTTTGCGACAGTACCATCCCGATTAGGACAATCAAAACCAGCGTCAATCGGTACTTTAAAGAGCTTTTCACCAAAGGTTTCTCGCAAGGCGTAGTTCCAAGTGTGGTAACGTTTATTAGGGTCCGATGTAAAGTTAAAGTTTGTCACGTGATTACCTTCTTCTATTTTTGTTTGCCTTGAAAACGCCAGATAAAGCGACGTTTCTGAAAGGTTGGATAGGTTCCTAAAATCCAGGCAGCTCCTAAAAGATAGCCTCCCAAGATATCTGTTGGGTAATGGACGCCCACGTAAATCCGGCTGATGCCGATCGTTAAAATCAGAACAGCTAGAAACAATTGAACAGCTAAACAAAGGCGTCGATGGGTGATTAATCGAGGTAAAATAATGATCAGTGTACCGTAAAAGAGCATGCTGCCCATGGCATGTCCACTAGGAAAGCTAAAGTGAGTTTCCGTCACCAGATGAGGCACACTGGGACGAGGGCGCTGAAAGGCAAATTTAATCAGATAATTGCCAACACCAGCGACTAGAGCTGAATTGATGATTAACCACAGAGCTTCGCTTAAAAATTTGCGATACCAGCAAATCAGCGAAACCACAAGAACCAAACCGGCAATGACCATGCCACTTCCCAAATGCGTCACCCCAATATAGAAAGAGGTTAGACCATCAGTCATATGAGCGCGGATCAAATCGCTAATGGGCTGATCAATAAAATTAAGCGTTGATTCATAAAATTTAACAGTATAACCTAAGATAACAAAAATGACTAAGCAACAACTAGCGGCAAAATGCCAGTAGAGGTTTTTGGCTGAATCCATGATTCGATCTTCCTTTCCCTGAAGCTTTTCAAAGGTTGCTCGCAAGCTGTTAAAACCTAAGAAAAAGCCCTCTAGTATGACTAAAGAGCTTTTCTCATTATAGCATATTTCGCCACAGGATTTAATCGGGGACGTTGTTTTTAGAATTTTTTAAAGGTTTTCTTCGATGGCATTAATGACGTCCGTTTCAACATCATCAAAGGTCTCATCGTAATCATCATATTCGCTGTCCTCATCATACACACGAATATCACCATGAAGGGATTCAAGGATTAGTGCAGGTCCACCGGTTCCTTTTTTCAGCGACTTTTTATCTTTGCCAAAGAGTCTGACTGTTCCGTTATTATTTTTAGTTGTGATACTGAAGTTAGTTGGTTGACGATTTAAATTAACGCGAATATTGCCACTGCTGGTCTTAATGGTTAAGTCGTCTGTTAACTTACTGTCTTCCCAGTTAACGTCACCATCGTCGGTTTCCACAGATGTTTTGCCTTTTAAAGCAGATAGTTCAACGAAACCACCTTCTGTTTTGACCGTACTGTCGCCAGTTAAATCATTTAAACTAATGTGTCCGTCGGTATTCTCAATATCGAAGGTTTCCGCACGACTGTCGTAAAGAGAAACATACCCTTGTTCACCTTTGAAGATAATCTTTTTCTGAGCTTTAACGCTACTCAGGTTAATGCTGCCATTTTGAGCAGTAACAGTCAAGGTATCTAGAGTTAGATTTTTTAGATTAGTGTAATCATGACTGTCAGTATTAAGAACTAACTCAGTTGTCTTCAAACCACTAATCTCAAGGCTGCTATCTTTGGCACCGTTAATCGTAATGGACTCAAATGAAGTAGGAATGGCGATATTGACATATTGAGAAAATCCTAATTGAATGTAATCACGGTAATCGCCTGTTTCACTAAAGGCTACATCTATAAGGGTTTTATTACCACTTTCCGACGGTTCCCATGTGAAGCTCTGTTTACTCATGACCGAATGAGCCTGACCTTCAATGTGGATATCCTGATCGGTTGACTCTGTTAAATGGTACTTAATGTTACCTTTGATTGAGAGCTCCAAGTTCTGCTTGTTCTTTTTAACCTGGTACTGTTCATCGATAGTTGTTCGGCTTTGTTTTTCAGCTTTCGGAATAAAAAGTGCGGAACCGACGCCACCCACTACGGTAAGAATGACACCGAATATAGCGAAACCTATAACTTTCTTTTTCATTAGTGTCGCCCCCGTAACGTGTTGATGTTCCATTTAGTGTAATATTTAATAAAGCGGAATGAGTAAGTGGTGATTGGAACCATAATAGCCAAACCGATAAAGCCAAGCCCACCTGTGAACAATGTGATAAATAAGGCAGATAAAGCAAATGCCCCACTGGTAGCAAAGAGACTAAAGATACCTGCGGCTGGTGTTAAAACCAGTGCGATGGTAGCAATCCATAAACCAAAGAGAACGGCAAGACCAGCGATAATCATCCAGATCATGAAGAGAAAATTAAATAGGATAACGCCAGCTACCTGACAAAAGCGGACAAAAAAGGATTGTTTTTTTGGTCCACGATCATAAGCCGAATCGTAATTTTGGTAATAACCGTATGGTCCGTGGTTTTGTTCTGGTGCTGTCTTTTGGGTAAATTCCTGCCACTCATCGTGAGGGATGCTGGCTTCATCAGCCGAAATCCCAAATTCCTCTAAAATCTCTTCAGCAATCTCTCGGGGATTGCCGAGACATTTGGAAATCGCAGCTTCTTGTTGCCCCTCAGCAAGCTGTTTGTCAAACTTTTCACCGTAAAGTTGCAAGATATAAGCTAATTGTTGTTTAGGTAATGCTTTTAAATGAATTTTTAATTCCGTTAGAAAGTGCTCTTTATTCATATCTGTTCCTCGATTCTTACGTAATAGTATCTTAAAAAGCCCATGGCTTCATTTCTTATTAACTTAAATATATCGTCTAAGTGCCGATTAAACAATAGCTTAGGGCAAAAATCGGCCTAAAGTATGAGGGCGTGTCGGTACACAGGAGGATATGGAGACGGAGGTTTATTGAACGGGTTGTTATGTTACAAAAAAGACACCAATTGTTGAATGTTACAACCTCTTAACAATCCTATTAGATATACAGATATTTATTTTTATTGTGGGTCAGAATAGTGTATACTGAAACTATGGTTTTTAGACTGAATAATGAACAAAAAAAGGAGGAGATTACAAACATGAATGAGAAACAGCACCGTAGAAAAGCAAATAACCAAACAACCTTAAAATTACTCGCTCCTTTCAAAAAAGGGGTTTCTTTATTTGGTACGACGGCGATGTTAACAGCAGCCGTAATTCCGACCTTTGCCGCTAAAGTTGAAGCAGACGAGATGAATGAAGTAGAACCAAAAACACTTGACAGTAATGCTGTCAGCCAAGGGGCAGTTGAGCAGGAGCAATCAATTCAAGAAAGTACTGAGACTAGTCAATCAGAGAGTATTCAGAGTTCAGAGTCGATTCAAGCGGAAGTGCCACCAACAAGCGCACCGACGGCGGAATCAACAGAAACCCCTGTTCCAACTGAAAGTAGCGCGGAAGAAGTCGTCCCAGAAGCGGCTAACATTATGTCAGCTTCGATGATGATGAGGAGTGTAGCACCAAGTGCATTTATTGAGCAAGTGGGGGCGCAGGCTCAAAGTGTTGCCGCAGCCAATAATTTATATGCATCGGTTATGATTGCTCAAGCTATTTTAGAAAGTGCTTGGGGAAACAGTGCCCTATCTGTGTCACCTAATCACAATTTATTTGGGATCAAAGGCTCTTACAATGGGCAGTATGTGGAGATGCGGACTCAAGAAGTTTACAATGGCAAATGGGTCACGGTAACAGCCAAATTCCGGAAGTACCCATCACATACAGAATCATTGCAGGACAATGCTTATGTCTTAAAAAATACCTCATTCCAGTCAGGTGTCTATTTTTACAGTGGGGCTTGGAAGAGCAATACCAACTCGTACCGTGATGCAACTGCCTGGTTAACAGGGCGTTATGCTACAGACCCTGGCTATGCCGGCAAGTTAAACACGATCATCGAAAATAATAACTTAACTCGTTTTGATACACCGGGAAGCGGCACGGGAAACACCGGTGGCAACAATGGTGGTAATACAGGTGGTAACAATGAAGGCAATACAGGTGGCAACGGCAATATCACAGTGCCTAACAATGGATCGTACACAATTGCGTCGGGGGACACCTTATCAAGTATTGCACGCAAACATGGCGTCACGGTGGCTAATCTTAAATCATGGAACAATTTAACCAGCGATTTAATTTATGTGGGCCAAAAATTAGTCGTAAAAGCATCGGGTGGTAACACTGGCGGTAATAGTGGCAACAATGGCGGTAGTGGAACCACAACGCCTAGCACAGGGACTACTCATAGCGTGGCATCAGGTGATACACTATCGAGTATTGCTCGGAAATATGGTGTGACCGTTGCAAACTTGAAGTCATGGAACAACTTGACCAGTGACATGATTTATGTGGGACAAAAGTTAAATCTTAAGGCGACCGGTGGAACGAATACCGGCACGACCCCAGGGACGACTAATCCAGGCACGACCTCTTACTCAGTTGTTTCAGGTGATACCTTATCGAGTATTGCTCGGAAATATGGCGTGACCGTTGCCAACTTGAAGTCCTGGAACAGTTTGACCAGTGATACAATCTATGTCGGTCAAAAGTTAAATCTTAAAGGGACCGGTGGAACGAATACTGGTACAACGCCAGGAACCAATCAAGGAACGACTTCTTATTCTGTTGTTTCAGGTGATACTTTATCAAGCATTGCCCGCAAATACGGCGTGACCGTGGCCAACTTAAAGTCATGGAACAGCTTGTCTAGCGACAGGATTTATGTAGGTCAAAAAATCAGTGTTAAAGGCACAGCTAACAGCAATCCAGGAAATAGTGGTGGAACAACAACTGGCGCTACTCATGCCATCGTTTCAGGTGATACCCTATCAGGAATTGCCCGAAAGTATGGCGTAACCGTTGCGAACTTAAAATCATGGAATAATTTGTCAGGCAACATTATTTATGTGGGTCAAAAATTAAATATTAAAGGCGGCAACACCAGTAACACCAATAATAACGGTGCTACTGCCAGCGGCGCCTCCTATACGATTGCCTCAGGCGATACCCTTTCGAGCATTGCCCGAAAATATGGCGTAACGGTAGCTAATTTGAAGTCATGGAATAACTTATCTAGCGATATCATTTATGTCGGGCAAAAACTCAGTGTTAAAGGAGGGGGGACAAGCACGAATAACCCAACTCCAACCGGCAGCTCTTATACCGTAGTCTCAGGTGATACCTTGTCCAGCATTGGAAGAAAATATAATACGACGGCAGCAGCCATCAAATCGTGGAACAAGCTTTCCAGTGACACGATTTACGTGGGCCAAAAATTGAGCATCGGATCAAGTAGTGGCTCAACTACGCCGACTAACAACAGCAATAGCACAAGTTCAAATGCCAACTATACCGTGGCCTCTGGCGATACCTTAACCGGTATTGCTAGCCGTCACGGGGTCAGCGTTGCTAACTTGAAATCATGGAATAAACTAACAAGCGATACCATTTTTATCGGTCAAAAGTTAGTAGTGAAAGCCGGCAACACCTCTAATGCCAATACGAATCAAACCTATAAAGTAGTCTCAGGTGATACCTTGTGGTCGATTGCCAACAAACACAAGGTGACGGTGAAACAATTAACGTCATGGAATAACCTTAAAGGCGATGCGATTTACATCGGCCAAAGTTTACGGGTCAAGTAAGCAGCAAGGACTTGCGAAATCCATTAGAGTTTGTTAGTATAGGGACAATAAGACATTGATGAGGAGTAGTAAAAAGTAGCACAGCAAAGAGAGCACATGGATGGTGGAAATGTGCCTGGAAAACTTTTGAACTTACCTTAGAGTCGTTTAGTTGAGAAGGCTAAACCGGAGCACATCCGTTATCGTGTTTGAGGTTTAAATGGCAACATTTAAACAAAAATAGGTGGTACCACGTTAGTAAACAACGTCCTATAAAAGTAGTTTAGTCTGCTTTTATAGGGCTTTTTTTTATTTTTTTAAAGAGTAACCCCTTATTCACGGAAAAATCGAATAAACTTGCCCTTCTTTTCATGGTTAAAGTGGTAAACTGGGAGCAAGCACAAGAACACCAACAGCATGGTCTGTTAAAAATGAGTGGAGGAAAGTAAATGTCGTATCAACACAAAGCAATTGAGAAAAAGTGGCAAAAACATTGGGCGAAACACAATACGTTCAATACTACAGAAGATCCAAATAAGGAAAAGTTCTATGCCTTGGATATGTTTCCCTATCCATCAGGTCAAGGCTTGCATGTAGGGCATCCAGAAGGCTATACGGCAACGGATATCTTAGCGCGAATGAAACGTAGCCAAGGATACAACGTTCTTCATCCGATGGGATGGGATGCTTTTGGGCTGCCAGCTGAGCAATATGCCTTGGACACGGGAAATGACCCAGCAGAGTTTACCCAAAAAAACATTGAAGTATTTCGTCGTCAAATTAATTCACTAGGCTTTAGTTATGACTGGAACCGTGAAATTAATACCACAGATCCCCAGTACTATAAATGGACCCAGTGGATTTTCGTTCAAATGTTTGAACGCGGTTTGGCTTATGAAGCTGAAGTCCCTGTTAACTGGTGCCCCGCTTTGGGAACTGTTTTGGCTAATGAAGAAGTAATTGACGGCAAGTCTGAACGCGGCGATCATCCTGTTTACCGGGTGCCGATGAAGCAATGGATGTTGCGGATTACCCAATATGCTGATCGTCTGATTGATGACTTGGAAGAGGTCGAATGGCCAGATAGTATTAAAGAGATGCAAAAAAATTGGATTGGTCGCTCTGAAGGGGCTAATGTGACCTTTAAAGTAGCCAATTCAGACAAAGATTTCAGTGTCTTTACCACTCGTCCTGACACGTTGTTTGGGGCTACCTACGCCGTTCTGGCACCTGAGTTAGCTCTTGTTCAAGAGATTACAACGGCAGAGCAAATAGCAGCTGTCACGGCTTATATTGAAGAAGCAGGTAAAAAGTCCGAGTTAGCAAGAACCGATTTGGCCAAAGATAAGACGGGTGTCTTTACAGGGGCTTATGCAGTTAACCCTGTGAACGGCAAAGAAATTCCGATTTGGATTTCTGACTATGTCTTGTCAACGTATGGAACAGGCGCAATTATGGCAGTTCCAGCTCACGATCCTCGTGACTACGAGTTTGCTAAACAATTCGATTTGGAAATTATCCCAGTTGTTGAAGGCGGCGACGTCTCAACTGAAGCCTTTGTTGGAGATGGCCCACACATCAATTCGGATTTCTTGAATGGTTTAGGTAAAGAGGAAGCCATCACTAAGATGAACGAGTGGCTGGAAGCAGAAGGTCTTGGGAAAACAGAAGTCAGTTATCGTCTTCGCGATTGGTTATTTTCACGTCAACGCTACTGGGGTGAGCCTATTCCAATTATTCACTGGGAAGATGGCACTACAACGGCTGTTCCAGTAGAAGAGTTACCGCTTAAACTACCTGTTACAACGGATATTCACCCTAGTGGTACTGGCGAATCACCATTGGCTAATATTGAAGAATGGGTCAATGTAGTGGATCCTAAAACAGGGATGAAAGGTCGTCGTGAAACCAATACAATGCCACAGTGGGCAGGAAGTTCATGGTATTACTTACGCTTTATCGACCCTCACAATAAAGAAGCCATTGCCAGTCCAGAAAAATTAAAAGAGTGGATGCCAGTCGATATTTATATCGGTGGGGCAGAACACGCAGTGTTGCATTTACTTTATGCTCGATTCTGGCATAAATTCTTATACGATATCGGCATTGTTGAAACGAAAGAACCTTTCCAAAAATTGTATAATCAAGGCATGATTCTTGGCGGCAATAATGAGAAAATGTCGAAATCAAAAGGAAATGTAGTTAACCCCGATGATGTTGTCGCAAAATACGGAGCAGATACCTTGCGGATGTATGAAATGTTTATGGGACCACTAGATGCGGCGATTGCTTGGAATGAAAACGGCCTAGAAGGCAGTCGTAAATTCTTGGATCGGGTTTGGCGTTTAGTCGTAGATGACACGAATAAAATGCGGGACCGAATCACGACCTTTAACGATGGCCAGTTGACAAAAGTCTATCACCAAACCGTTAAAAAGGTAACGGAAGATTATGAAAACCTGCGCTTTAATACTGGCATTTCTCAATTGATGGTTTTTGTGAATGAAGCCAATAAACAAGAGGTCTTGCCTTACGAGTACGTGGAAGGCTTTATCCAATTGTTGGCACCTGTTGCGCCTCACATCAGTGAAGAACTGTGGGAAATTACGGGTCATGAAGGTAGTTTATCTTACGTTCCTTGGCCAACCTTTGACGAAGCTCATTTAGTTGAAGATGAAATCGAAATTGTGATTCAAGTAAATGGTAAAGTCAGAGCGAAAGTAACCATTCCGCGGGACATGGATAAAGAGCAACTAGAACCCCTAGCATTGGACAACGAATTAATTAAAGAACAACTAGACGGTAAAACAATCCGAAAAGTTGTCGTGATTCCCAACAAACTAGTTAATATTGTGGCTAATTAAGGATATAAGACTATAATAAATGAAAGAATACTCCGATGTAATCATTGGGGTGTTCTTTCTTTATGCGTTGTGATGTCAGGCCAACCTTCAGATCAATGGCTCGAAAGGACAGTCTGACCATCACAGTAGAAGTAGGATCAGTAACACTTGTCTGTTTAATCATACAAAAGATGACAGAATCACCTTTTTTTGACAGCTCTATGCTTTCTTCCTTTTTTCACGTATAATAGAACTATTGGAAAATTGTTTTATGATAGTTTTTTTGTAACCTTTAGCTTATAATGTAATTATTATAGGAATGTTTAATGATAAAATAACGCAAAACGATAGAGTCTATTCGTAAATAAATAATAAAATCACATAATCGCTCTTAACGAAAAGCGATTAATTTGGTAAAATGGGTAATGCGAGTGTGAAAAAGGACTATTCTTCATAGAGAGACTAGAATTGTGAGAAAGTTGGACATGATCAATGCAAATTCCAAATGAGAATTTTGAACAAAAAGATATTGAATCAAAACAAAAAATGGTCCGTGGCTCAATCTGGATGACAGTTGGTAGTGTTGTCTCTAGGTTGATGGGTGCCATTTACATCATTCCTTGGTATGCTATGATGGGCGAAAATGCTAAAATCGCTAATAACTTATTTACTAAAGGATATAATATATACGCGCTGTTTTTAATGATTGCTACAGCAGGAATTCCCGGGGCGATTGCCAAACAAATTTCCCACTACAACTCATTAAATGAGTACGGTTTAAGTAAAAAATTATTCAAAAAGTCTATGATAATGATGGCTGGATTAGGTGTGGCCTTTGCGGCAATTATGTATTTTGCGGCGAGTATTTTATCGGCGGGTGATAAAGATTTGATTCCCGTCATGCGAGCCTTAAGTGTGGCCTTGCTGATTTTCCCATGTATGAGTGTAATCCGTGGCTTTTTCCAAGGGTACCACGACATGATGCCCTCAGCGGTCTCTCAAATAGTCGAACAATTTGCCCGAGTATTTTACATGCTGTTGGCAACCTACATCATTATGCAAACTGGAAGTGGCAACTACGTCAAAGCAGTGACTCATTCAACTTTTGCCGCCTTTATTGGCATGTTGGCCGCTTTGGGAGCTCTTTTGTGGTTCTACCAGCGTTATTCCGGTAAATTAAAAATACTGGAGGCCAACAGTAATAATGAGTTGAAGATATCTACGAATGATTTATTAAAAGATATGATGATCCAAGCTTTCCCGTTCATCATCATCGGGTCAGCCATTACGATTTTTAAAATCTTTGATCAATATACCTTTGAGCGAATCATGTTTAATTTAACCAATTATACCGATAAGCAAGTCAAAGAATTGTTTACGATTTTTAGTGCCAATCCAGATAAATTGACCATGATTACTATTTCGATTGCCACCTCACTATCGGTAACCAGTTTACCGCTCGTAACGGAAGCCTTTACGATTAAAAATCGCAAGGGCGTGGCCAAGTTAATCAGTGATAATTTTCAACTGTTCTTCTTTGTTATGATTCCGGCAACCCTTGGAATGATTATTTTAGCAGAACCGCTTAATACCTTGTTTTACGAGCACGATATATTGGGCACATCCGTATTGATTCAAGCCTGTTATGTAGGGATTATTTTAGGCTACTACATGCTGGTATCAACGACACTTCAAGGTCTTTATGAAAATAAAAAAGCCATGATCTATTTGGGAATTGGCTTCTTGGTGAAAGTGATTCTGCAATACCCATTTATTTGGTTGTTTGAAGTATACGGGCCGCTGTTATCTACAGGTGTCAGCTTTATCGTGGCGTCTTACTTAACAACGCGGGAAATACGAAAAATAACGAAATTTAACGTTAGCCTAACAGCCAGAAGAACCTTGTTAGTGACATTGTTAAGCTTGGTCATGGCATTGGCATCCTGGCTAACACGGACGATCCTCTACCTGATGATCAGCCCAACAAGTAAAACTCAATCCTTTATTATTGTGATTCTTGTGGCAGCAGTAGGAGGCGGTTTATACGGTTATATGGCGTTAAAAGTGAAATTAGCTGATAAATTATTAGGTGACCGAGTAGCAGGTATTCGTCGCCGTTTGAAGATTAAACCACTTTAATTTAAATAGTTAGAAAGGACATCTTTTTAAGGTGTTCTTTCTTTTTTAGAAAGGAAAACAACCATGAGATTAGATAAATTATTAAGTCACAGCGGTTTTGGTAGTCGTAAAGAAGTCAAGCAATTGCTTAAAAAGAAGCTGGTAACCCTTAATGGCCACCAGGTAAAAGACGGTAAGATTAACGTGTCAGAAACAACCGACCAAATTTCAGTTGATGGCCAGCCAGTTAGTTATCAGGCCTACTTTTATTATCTCTTGCACAAGCCCAAAGGAGTAATTTCAGCTACCGAGGATACTAGTCATCGAACGGTTGTGGATTTATTGTCAAAGGAGGACTATCGTCCAGATATCTTTCCAGTCGGACGTTTGGATAAAGATACGACAGGACTATTACTACTAACAAACGACGGTGACTTTAGTCATAATTTACTATCCCCTAAAAAACATGTCTCAAAATGTTACGCAGCAACTATAAATGGGATTGTGACAGCAGCGGATTGCCAGAACTTTGCAGAAGGTGCGACCATATCTGGTGGAGACATCTGCCAACCAGCTCTGTTAGAAGTCCTATCGGTTAATCAAGAAAAGCAAACCTCAGACATTAAAGTCACCATCACTGAAGGGAAATACCATCAAGTCAAGCGAATGTTCGAATCGGTAGGCAAGCAAGTCACGGAACTTCACCGAGAAACCATGGGGCGATTAACTCTTGATCCTTCATTGGCACCAGGTCAATACCGTGAATTAACAGAAGCAGAATTGATGTTATTAGGTCTGGAAAGGGCGAATTAACATGGGGAATAGCTGTTTCCTGAAGCTTTTTTTTGCTATAAATGATATGATAGAAGGAGTAGTAAAACAGACAGGAGTGGATAATAGTGACAATTGATTGGCAAAAGGAAGTAGAAGCGCGGAAAGAAGCGTTGTTTAAAGATTTATTTGACTTATTGAGTATTCCAAGTGTTAGAGAAGACGATAAAGCAACAGCAGATGCACCTGTTGGACCTGGTCCAAAAGAGGCACTATTGCGCTTTTTGGAAATTGGCGAACGTGATGGCTTCATCACTAAAAATATTGATAACTTGGCAGGGCATTTAGAGTATGGAGCTGGCGACGAAACCATGGGAATTTTTGGTCACGTTGACGTGGTACCAGTAGGAACTGGTTGGGATACGGACCCGTTTAAACCAGAAATTCGCGATGGTAAACTATACGCTCGCGGTTCAAGCGATGATAAAGGACCAAGTGTAGCAGCTTATTACGGACTAAAAATTATTAAAGAGTTAGGATTACCAATTTCTAAACGCGTTCGCTTTATTATTGGAACCGATGAAGAAAGTGGTTGGAGCTGTATGAACCGTTACTTGGAAGTGGAAGAAAAACCTGACTTTGGGTTTGCACCTGATGCAGAATTTCCAATTATCAACGGTGAAAAAGGCATGGCTAATATCAATGTGAACCTTGGCGGCACCAACGCCGGGGATTATCGATTGGTCAGCTTTGAATCAGGTCTTCGTCCTAACATGGTACCTGAATCTGCAACTGCGGTTGTGGAAGTAGCTTCTGTCGAAGCAGGGGCAAAAATGGAAGTCAGCTTCCTTGATTTTGTTGAAAAGAACCCTGTTTCTGGTACGATCGATGTTAATGGCACCACTGTCACAGTTGTAGTGAATGGTAAATCAGCTCATGGTGCTAGTCCAGCGGCAGGTATAAACGGTGGCACCTTTATGGCAGTGTTCTTGGCAGGATTTACTTTTGGAGCGGATGCACAAACATTTATCGACGCCGCAGCCAACTATTTACATGAAGAATCAAGGGGCACAGCCTTAGAAATCGCTCATACAGACGAAGTCATGGGTGAGCTAACTATGAACCCAGGCATCTTTAACTTCCAAGCAGATGCTGCAGAAGGCAATAAAATCACCTTGAATATTCGTTTCCCTAAAGGGGTAACTCATGAAGGCCTAGAAACACAAATTGGAAAAAAACTAGGAGATAATGTCCGGATTGATTCTGAATCACGGGGGCAAGTGCCTCATTACGTTCCAGGCGATGATCCGTTGGTGAAAACCTTACTAGAGGTCTATGAAAAACATACTGGCCTTAAAGGGGCTGAGAAAGTCATCGGTGGCGGCACTTTTGGACGTCTCTTGGAACGAGGCGTGGCATATGGCGCCATGTTCCCTGACAGTATTGATACCATGCACCAAGCCAATGAATTTATGGCAGTGGACGACATTATGAAGGCAACAGTAATCTATGCAGATGCCATTTACAGTTTGATTAAATAAAAAAACGTCTCAAGGGACATTTCCCTTGAGACGTTTTTGACTATTTACTTGATTTAGTTATTTAATTCTGAGGCTTTTTGTAAATCTTCGACTTCTACAACCTTGTAATCTTTTCGTTCCAACTGCTCGATGACAGTGTTCAGCGTTGCTTCATCTGTATCGGTCGGTAAGGTAAAGAGCATGCGACGAATAAATTCATCTTGACCTACATCCAGTGTGATGCAACTGGTAATGGCAGAGTGCTTAGAAATAATCTTCGAGATAGCAGCTAAGTCACCACGGCGACCAATTGAGGCAACCGTTAAGACGTAACGGCCTTCTTTGACATTCCAAGATTGTGCCAAAATATTCAATAATTTACTATGGGTTAAGATCCCATAAAAATAATTGTTTTCGTCAAGAACCGCGATATAAGGCAACTCTTTAATCGTAAAGAAAATCTTGAAAAAGGATGAGTTTAAGTAAATAAATTTTGTGGCATTTTTTAATAGATGAGTGACGGGTAACTGCATGTCCCCACCATTAGCTTTATGACGATAGATATGCATTTTATAGATATTCCCACGGAAAATTTTACCTGATTCATCAAGGATTGGCACACAACGATAGCCAGACTCTTCCAAGATGTTAAGGGCATTTTCAAGGGTACAGGTTTCATCAACTGTCGTTAAGTCACGTTTGCGAATACAAACTTGTTTGATAAGCATAAAAGAACCTCCATTTATGATTGCTTTGTTACTGTTATCTTACCATATAAACCGCAAAAGCCCTAGGAAAAGCTCGGTTAATCACCCTATGAAGATTGAGATAGCGATTGACATGTATAGAAAATGGTGTTAATGTAGATTAGTAAAAGAATAGATAGAATGGAGGAAATGAACAGTGGCAACAAAGAAATCTTCCCTTGCCTGTTCAGTTTGTGGTTCTCGTAACTATTCTAAAGCTGTCAATGAAGGACAGCGCACTGAACGACTTGAAATTAAAAAGTTTTGTAAATATTGTCAGAAACATACATTACACAGAGAAACTAAGTAGGAATTTGGAGGTCAGAAGAATGTTTAAGTTTTTAGCAAGTGTCCGTGACGAAATGAAAATTGTAACTTGGCCAACGGGCAAACAGTTACGTAAAGATGTCTCAACTGTTATTCAAACAACGATTTTATTCGCTATCTTTTTCGCAGTCGTTGACTTAGGAATTAAAACAGTCATTAATTTATTTGTTTAAAAACAAAAACCCCAGACAAGTCATTGTTTGAGGTTTTTTTGTTGGTTTTAAGTTTAAGCAAGTTGTTTTTGCAGCCAGTTCTTCCCCTCAACAATCCGAGCAACCAGCATGGCTGAGACGGTATTACCAGATGAATTAAGCAAGGTAGCAGGAATATCGATAATTGTACTGATGATCAGAATAAGTGGTAGGGCCTCCATGGGAAAGCCGAATAAGGTAATAATGACAGTCTCTGCCACCATCCCCCCACCAGGAATAGCGCCCATGACCATACCGACTAAAAAAGCACCAAGAATAATCGAGACCATGTTTTGCGGCGAGCTGAAGTCTTTTTCAAATAGACTAAAGAGAAAAGCAATTTTTAAGATACCCCCAATGACAGACCCATCTTTATGGGTATTTGCCCCTAAAGGAATGACCGTTTCGGCAATATCAGCCGGCACCCCCATCTCTTTTGTGCTGGCCAAATTAATGGGAATACAAGCTGCTGAAGAGCTAGTAGCAATGGCCGTAATGGCCGGTTGTGGAATGTTTTTCCAAAACTGCTTCAAGCCAAGTCGGCCACCTGCTGTAAAAGCGTACAGTGACATAATACCGAAAAAGTAAACCACCGTAACCAATAGATAGAGTAATAAAATTCGAGCGTAGCCTGTAATCATTTGCGCGCCTAGACTACCAATCGTGGTAGCAAAAAAACAACCTAATCCAATTGGGGCATAAATCATAATAACTGAGACAACTTTCATCATGACCTCATTTGCTGAACCAAGGAATTTGGCGAAGGGCTGACCACTTTCACCAGCTAAAGAAGTTCCAATACCAATTAACAGTGAAAAAACAATCAAGGCTAACATGTTATTTTTTGAAAGCAAATCTTGAAAATCTGAGACAGTAAAGGTTTCGACAAGCTTTTGCAAAATCGGAACAGAACTTGTTTCTCCTTGGCTGGCGGTTGACATCAAACGTTCCAAACTAGAGGTGTCAATGTTTTTGAGAGGATCCATCACCAACACCCCGAGATAACCAATAATGGCAGAAATAAAACCAGTCCCAAAGAAAACTAAGAATGTGGCCCCAATTATTTTGCCAAGGCGTTTCATTTCCGTCATATTGGCAATCGCTGAGGTAATGCTGAAAAAAACCAAAGGAATTAAAATCATAAACATCAGGTTTAAGAAAAGGTCTCCCAAAGGTTTGACGACCATGGTTTTTTCACCGAAAACCAGACCGCTAATACCCCCGATAATGATGCCGGACAATAAGAGGATCGTGGTGGCGTATTGTTTTAATACTCGTGTCATGTGTCTTCTCCTTTAAAATAATCGTTTTATGTAAAAAAGTCGCTAATAGCACTCATAACTATTTTTCCTTCACTACGGATAATAGCATATTTTTAGCCCAATAGACTACTATTTTCTGGTAAAATCCTGTTCAAATTAAGTAACTAGCCAACAGAAGCAAATAGTGCTATAATTGATGAAGAGAAAAAACTTCGGACAGTGCTGAAGTTTTTTTATTTTACAAGAAAGTAGGATGCTAGGAATGGAAACATTTGAAAAACAATGGTATGTGTTGCATACGTATTCTGGCTATGAAAACAAAGTAAAAGCGAACATCGAGTCACGTGCGCAAAGCATGGGGATGGAAGATTTTATTTTTCGCGTGGTTGTTCCTGAAGAAGAAGAACGTGAAGTGAAGAATGGCAAAGAGAAAGTAAACATGAAGAAAACTTTCCCTGGATACGTGTTGGTGGAAATGGTTATGACAGACGACTCTTGGTATGTCGTACGTAACACACCAGGTGTAACAGGCTTCGTTGGCTCCCATGGTGCCGGAAGTAAACCAGCGCCATTGTTAAATGAAGAAATTGAGCATATTTTACGTAAACTTGGCTTAAGCAAGCGTCATAAAGAGTTGGATGTGGAAGTTGGCGAAGTGGTTACAATCATCGAAGGAGCTTTCTCTGGTTTAACAGGTGAAATTTCTGAAATTGATTTAGAACGTCAAAAACTTAAAGTGAACATCGACATGTTTGGTCGTGAAACCTCTACCGAGTTAGACTTCGAACAAATCGATAAACTATAAAGAGCTAAAGCTACTTGTCTGGAGAACCAGCAAGTGGCTTTTTTTGGTGTTTTGCCAGAAGCCCTGTGGCAAAAACGCCAAATCAAAAGGTAGAAGAACTAATTGAGGTCAGGTTATAGGAGGCATATAGCGATTTTTTCTCTTTAAGGTATATTTAATTAATATTTTGCTAAAAAGCGTTCGTTTAGATTTTAAATGATAGTTAAATGAAGCAAAATTTGCTATTCTTAGTAGGAAGAGTGAAAGGTCGTGAAGGGATGAAATCTGCTAAATGGCTTAAAGGAGCGGCATTGGTTAGTGGCAGTTTATTGGCCCTAAAAAAAGGGCATCAGTTCTTAAAAAAACGAGCACCATTTAAAAAGTTAACTGTTGGTGAAGAAAAGGGAGCCGTTCCCACCTTGTTGATTCATGGTACTAATGGCACTCGACGTTCTCTGGGGGGCATGATTGACCGTTGGGACAAAAGAGGGGTAGCTTACAAAGCTTTGGATGTGGAAATATCAAAATCAGGCAAACTTCGTTTAACAGGCAACTGGCAAAGTTTCCGTACCCACAAGCATCCTCTGGTTCACGTTATCTTTAAAGAAGGGGACCCGCCTGAGTGGCAACAAGGGGCTTGGGTTAAAGATGTCTTGGTTTTACTCAGAAAGCAGCTGGGTATTGAGGAGGTCTATCTGATGGGGCATTCAATGGGAGGCGTGGCAGGTTTGCGTTATATTGTCGACAACAGTTTCGACCTTAGCTTGCCCAAAGTCAAAAAGCTGGTAGTAGTCGGGGCGCCCTTTAATGGCGAAGTGGTGCATTCGTCGGGACGAACCCTCTATGACCTAGGTCCTAAAGGCCCTAAAAATAAAGATGAAACCTATCGTTATTTCCATACTTATCGCACGGGCATTCCTGCCAGCTTAGCTATTTTTAATGTCTACGGCGACTTGAAAAATGGCAGTCGCAGTGATGGTTTTGTCAGTGTCGATAGTGCGAGATCTTTGAAATACCTTGTTAAAGGCAAGGTCGTTAGATACCGAGAACATTTAGTACTGGGATTAAAGGCGCAACATAGTCTGTTACACGAAAATCAACAAATTGACCGTCTTGTTGCTCATTTTTTGTGGGGGACTGAATTGGATAGATAGCCTCCATCAACTAACTAGAGATAATCGAGACAAACAACATAATAAGATTAGGAAAATAGCTTCAAAAAAATAGGAGTGTGTTAGAGATGAAAGTAAAGTCAGTCAAAACCTTAGTGTTACTAGGTCTCGTATGTGGCGTCGTTTTAGTGGCCTGTTCCGTTAAAAAGAATCAACCAGAAGCTCAAGCAACACCTGAAAGTACCGAAGAGATGATAAAGAAAACCAACATCCCCACACTTTTTTTTCATGGATACAAAGGCACGCTGTTAACCTTTAATGGCATGCTGCAACGCTTGAGTCGCAATGAATATGGGGAACGCTCAGTGACCTTAACTGTCAGCCCAACAGGCGATATGACAGAAGACGGTAAGTGGACATCTGAAGGTAATCCAATGATTCAAGTGATTTTTGAAGATAATACCAATCAGGAATGGCAGCAGGCTGAGTGGATTCAGCGTGTTCTTGAGTACTTAAGTGAAACCTATCAAACTAAGCAAGTGAATCTATTAGGTCACTCCATGGGAGGCGTTAGCATCATGCGCTACTTGGCTAACTTTGGCGTCGATGGCTCAGATGTGGCGATTCGCAAAGTGGTGACAATTGGTTCGCCTTTTAATGACTTTAATGAAGATGACCGAGAATTAGCGGAGATTGCTAAGACGGGACCACAAGTACCAGCCCCTCGTTTTGTGGAGTACGATGAGTATTTCAGCAAATTCCCTCAAAATGTCCCTTACCTAAATATCGCAGGGGATATTGACGGGGATAACGGCAGTGATGGCACAGTGCCTGTAGCCAGTGTGGCTGCCATGAATTATTTATTTGAAAAGTATCAACTACCCTATAGGTTTGAAAAAGTAGCTGGTAAAACAGCTCAACACAGCGCCTTACACGAAAATCGTAAAGTGGATAAATTAGTGGCTGAGTTTTTGTGGAAATAATAAAGATGACCGAAAGCTTTCAGAGATGATCTGAGCGTTTTCGGTCATCTTATTTAGTTTATTGATTAAACAACTCTTGAGCGAGACGTCGGCCTGTTGGCGTATCGGCTAAGCCACCCTCAGCCGTTTCTTTGAAGATACTAGGCATTTGTCTGCCCACTTTCCCCATAGCAATGACCACTTCATCAGGTGGAATCACGCTGCGAATCCCTGCCAAAGCCATGTCAGCAGAAATATAAGCCTGACTGGCACCCAAAGCATTGCGCTTCACACAAGGAACTTCAACTAAACCAGCGACAGGATCGCAAATCAATCCCATCATGTTTTTGAGGGTAATAGCAACCGCTTGGGCCGCTTGGTCTGGTGTCCCTCCAGCCGCTTCGACGAGAGCAGCACTAGCCATGGCACTGGCTGAGCCAATCTCTGCCTGGCAGCCACCTTCAGCGCCACTGATTGAGGCATTATTGGCAATGACTAAGCCAAAAGCACCCGCTGTAAATAGAAAGTTAGTTTGTTGCTCTTCGGTCAATTTTAAATCTTCAATGGCAGATCCTAAAACACCAGCTGCTACACCAGCACTACCAGCAGTGGGATTGGCACAAATCAACCCCATCTTTGCATTAACCTCATTGACCGCAATCGCATTGCGAACGGCCCGTAAAATCGAGTCACCACTCAAAAAGTTACCTGACTCCAGATACTCGTTCATCCGCTTAGCATCGCCGCCAGTTAACTTAGTGACAGAAGTAACACCCGCGACCCCTTGCTCAATCGATTGCAACATGACCTCTTTATTTTGATGCATATGGGCAATGATGTCTTCTCGTGAAGAGCCAAAAGCCGCCATTTCTTCTTGAATCATGGCCTCAGCAACAGATCCCCACTTATTCCCTAATACGACTAATTCTTCAATTGTCTGAAACATTCTTATCCCCACTTTCCCTTACTTAAAGAACGAGGCATTATGCACATGGGCGATGGCCTTTAATTGTTCAAGGCTAGTGCCAACTTCTCGTTCATCGACTTCAATAATCATAATGGCCTTGTCTCCTTTAGCTTCGCGAGTGACCGTCATGGTGCCAATATTGATCTCTTGTTGCTCAAAGATTTGGGTGACTTTGGCAATCAACCCAGGTAAATCCTGATGGACAACGATAAAGGTAGGAATGCCCATACTTAAATTAATTCGAAAGCCATTTAACTCAGAAATCTGAATATTACCGCCACCGATGGAAATGCCCGTGACACTCATGGAACGATCGCCTTTTCTGACCTTCATGGTAACCTGATTTGGATGTTCAGCTTTTTCCTTCTTAGGAACGAAAGCTACTTCAACCCCAGCATCATGAGCTAACTTTAAGGATTCTGCTAAGCGTTCATCATTGGGTTCCATTCCCAATAAACCACCGACTAAAGCAATATCCGTCCCATGACCGCGATAGGTTTTAGCAAACGATTCGTAAAGTAAAATGTCCACCTGATCCGGCAACTCACCAAAAATATTACGAACGATTTTCCCAATCCGTGCCGCCCCAGCGGTGTGGGAACTACTGGGTCCAATCATTACAGGTCCGATAATGTCAAAGACACTTTTAAATTGTGAAACCATCATTAACCTCTCCTTTGAAAAGACGATTACGTCCTGTTTTATCTACGATAATAGTAACACAAATAGAGGGAGAAAAAATTAGAGAGTGGTGTTAAATGGTGAGAATATTGCCATCTTATGAATAAGCCCGATTTATGACGGACAGCCGCCTGTGCCATATGGTAAAATTTAAGTAATGGATCTTAGAAAGGAAATATAAATGGCTACAACGAACGATTTACAGATTAAATTGGAAGACGTGTCAAAGAGTTACCATAAACAAGTCCTCTTAAATAAAATTAACTTAGACATTTACCGAGGTGATGCCATCGCTCTTTTAGGTCCGAATGGCTGCGGCAAAAGCACCATGATGAGGTTAATTGGGCAACTGTCTCCAGTGTCCACAGGCAAAGTCAGTCACTCAAAGTCTTTGAAAATCGGCTATGTTGCCCCTGATTTTCCCGATAGTTTGCTGACACCTGAGACCTTGTTTAAGCAGTTGATGGCAATTGATCAACTTTCCGGAGCCTATGACATGATGGCCGAGTTGGTTGAACAGTTTGGTATCAGTCAGATGTTAAAAACGCCAATTAGTTATTTATCTAAAGGCTCCAAACAAAAAATTAATGTGATCCAGGCCTTATTAAGTCGACCGGATATCTTGTTGTTGGACGAACCTTTGTCTGGTCAGGATGTGGCATCTCAAGTTTATTTTATCAAATTGATTCAAAAGCTTAATGAAGAAGGGGTGACGGTTATTATGTGCTGCCATGAGCCTTTCTTAACAGAAGCGCTAGCGAGGGACGTCTATCATGTCAAAGAAGGACAGTTACACTTAAAAGAAAGCCATGCCCTGGATACAGCGAAAACGCTATACGCCGTGATAATAACAGACTCACTTGAAGAGGGCAGGGAGACCTTTTTGGAGGCTATCCAACATGTAGCGCAACAGATTGAGGAGTCAGAAACGGATTGCCAGTTGATCTGTACCGTCGCAGAAAGCCAGCAACTACTCTCACTTTGCGTGGCTCATCAGGTTCATGTTAGGAGGTTGACTCATGAACTCATCTAGAGGGATTGTTGCTTATTATCGAATCCTTTATCAGCAGTCAAATAAATGGGTCATGCCTGTGATTGGTTGGGCCGTTTTTCTCTATTTAAATTATTTAGTCATGCCCCAAGAGTTCACTTCGACCATGTTGAATTCCGCCACAGCGATGTTTTTGCTGACAGCCTGGGTGAGTCAAACCTTCTTAGGAAGTTTGACACCTGTTATGGAACAAATTATCGTGACCAGATTGTCAAAGAAAGAGGGCTATTGGGCACAAACGCTAATTTTTGTCAGTTGGCTCAGCTTGCTTCTTTCCCTAGTATCAGTGGCTTTGCCACTGGTGATTAATCTAGTTAAAAGCCAAGGATTATTTAGAAGAGAGATAGCCTTAGAAGAAATCATCTCTGCCTTACTCATTCACGTGGTATTTTGCTTAATGGGCGGCTTAATCACGTTGATTATCCAGCCCCGCTACCTATTTCGAGATGGCAAACTAAGCAATCTGTTCTTAGTTTTAGTGGGACTTATTAGCATAGTCGGTCATGCCATGGCCACAAAAATTCCCGGATTTCAGTTTCTTCTCTGGTTATTTCCACCACTATCAAGGGTGACAAACTACTTTTTAGAAAAACCAGTCTTTGCTATAAGTGAGGTCTTAAGCCAGCTAATCGGTTCCATAATCTACATTATTGTCTTAATAATAGTTTATCGATTTCTGAGAAAGAAATTCTTATACGAATAAATCGACAATCAAGCAGAAAGAGCTTGAAATAAGTAAGGAAACCAAGTATAATGATTTAGTGCGTGAAAAAGCGCATTTCTTTTGCTTGCAAAAGAAACGTGGGAGGAGAAATCTTAATCTCCATATAACCACATCACCGGACTCAAGGAGGTATGTCTCGTGGCAAAAAAAGTAGAGAAATTAGTTAAATTGCAAATTCCTGCAGGTAAAGCAACACCAGCACCGCCAGTAGGACCTGCACTAGGTCAAGCGGGTATCAACATCATGGGATTCACAAAAGAATTCAATGCTCGTACAGCTGATCAAGCTGGATTAATCATTCCAGTTGTTATCTCAGTATACGAAGACCGCTCATTTACATTCGTAACAAAAACACCACCAGCAGCAGTTCTTTTGAAGAAAGCAGCTAACGTGGAAAAAGGTTCTGGCGAACCTAACAAGAAAAAAGTTGCAACTGTTACTAGCGAGCAAGTAAAAGAAATCGCTACTCTAAAATTAGAGGACCTAAACGCAGCTGACGTTGAAGCAGCAATGCGCATGGTTGAAGGTACTGCACGAAGCATGGGGATTACAGTAGAATAGATCACTAGCCTGATGTATGATGCACTGTAACCACCGGAAGTAGCTTCTCAGTCGGTTCGTATTGAAAGATATGAATTCCGTGGGAGGTTCTACCGTTATAACCACATTCAAGGAGGAAACAAAATGGCTAAAAAGAGCAAAAAATTGCAAGATGCACTAAAAAAAGTTGACACAACTAAAACATACTCATTAGCTGAAGCTGTAGCTTTAGCAAAAGATACTAATATTGCGAAGTTTGACGCAACTGTTGAAGTTGCTTACCGTCTAAACGTTGACCCTAAAAAAGCGGATCAACAAATTCGTGGCGCAGTTGTACTGCCAAACGGAACAGGTAAAACACAATCAGTTTTAGTTTTTGCTAAAGGCGAAAAAGCTAAAGAAGCAGAAGCTGCTGGTGCTGACTACGTTGGTGATGCTGACATGGTTAACAAAATTCAACAAGGCTGGTTTGACTTTGACGTTGTTGTTGCAACGCCAGACATGATGGCTGAAGTTGGTAAATTAGGACGTGTTTTAGGTCCAAAAGGCTTAATGCCAAACCCTAAAACAGGTACTGTTACAATGGACGTTACTAAAGCGATTGAAGAAGTTAAAGCTGGTAAAGTAACTTACCGCGTTGACAAAGCTGGAAATATCCACGTTCCAATCGGTAAAGTATCATTTGAAGATGACAAATTAATTGAAAACTTCAAAACAATCCACGAAGTAATGTTAAAAGCGAAACCTGCTGCAACTAAAGGAACGTACATGAAGAACCTAGTTGTAACAACAACATTTGGCCCTGGTGTCAAAGTTGACGTCGCTTCTATCTAAAAGAACTAGAACTAGAAAAACGTTAAAAAATTCTTGACCTGAGTAATTGGCTATGGTACAGTTACTTAGGTTAAGATTTATATGATGTACCGAAGACAGTAGGTGGCGCAAGCCTTAATTTCCTACCGAGGACAATGTTGAGAGTATCAATAGTCCCTCTATGTCAACGGTGGCATGGGGTTTTTTGTTTTGAAACAGTGTTTCAAAAAAATAACCCATCCATCTAAAATTACAGGAGGTGAAATTTTAAATGAGCGAAGTAGCAATCACTAAAAAAGCCCAACAAGTTGAAGAAGTAACAGTTAAATTTTCAGAAGCTGCATCTGTAGTAGTCGTTGACTACCGTGGCTTAACAGTTGAACAAGTAACTGATTTACGTAAACAATTACGTGAGGCTAATGTAGAAATGAAAGTTATCAAAAACTCAATCCTATCTCGTGCAGCTGTTAAAGCTGGATTAGAAGGCATGGAAGATGTTTTTGTTGGCCCAACCGCTATTGCATTCAGTAACGAAGACGTTATCGCACCCGCTAAAATTATGAACGAATTTGCTGAGAAAATCGAAGCATTGGAAATCAAAGGTGGCGTAATCGAAGGTAAAGTATCTTCAGTAGAAGAAATCGTATCTTTGGCAAAACTTCCAAACCGCGAAGGAATGCTATCAATGTTACTATCTGTATTACAAGCTCCTGTCCGCAACGTGGCTTACGCGATCAATGCAGTGGCAGAGTCAAAAGAAGAAGAAGTGGCTTAATCGCAGCTTAATCTTAGTACCAAAAAAATAAACCAATAATATAAACCAAAACGGAGGAATTTCAAAATGTCATTAAACATTGAACAAATCATTGCTGATTTAAAAGAATCAAGCATTTTAGAATTAAACGACCTAGTTAAAGCGATCGAAGAAGAATTTGGCGTATCTGCTGCTGCTCCTGTAGCTGCTGCTGCTGCCGGTGGCGCTGCTGCTGAAGAACAAACTGAATTTACTGTAGAATTAACTTCTGCTGGCGATTCTAAAGTTAAAGTTATCAAAGCTGTTCGTGAAGCAACTGGTCTTGGCTTGAAAGAAGCTAAAGCTGTTGTTGATGGTGCTCCATCTGCAGTTAAAGAAGGCATCTCTAAAGAAGAAGCAGAAGCTCTTAAAGCTGCTTTGGAAGAAGTCGGCGCTGGCGTTACAGTTAAATAATCTTATTTTAATAAGACTTTGCACATCGGAAACTCGTTTCCGGTGTGTTTTTTTTTGTCAAGAT
Source organism: uncultured Vagococcus sp. (assembly GCF_963518325.1). Taxonomy (NCBI): domain Bacteria; kingdom Bacillati; phylum Bacillota; class Bacilli; order Lactobacillales; family Enterococcaceae; genus Vagococcus; species uncultured Vagococcus sp. Next base: position 29,902 of record NZ_CAUQJB010000033.1, read on the forward strand.
GAGGTAACAGGGATTGAGTTTGTTTTAAAATATAACAAACGTTGTTGAACTTTGTTTTCCTGGATGTTATACTGGCGATTAGCACTAATGAAAGGGGATACAATTGGCGGTTAGTAATAGAATCAGCGAAAGGGACAGGTGGAATGAATGAGATATGTAAAAGCCATAAGTTTGTTATTGGTATTAAGTGGGGTAGTCTTAGTGGGATGTACAACGAATAAAGAAACGAGTAAAGTCACAAGCAAAGAAACAACAGATAAACAAGTGACCATACTAGGGACATCAGATATCCATGGCCGCTATATGGCTTGGGATTATGCAACAGATATTGAAAATAAAACAGGCAGTTTTGCTCAAATCAGTACTATCGTAAAAGAAGTCAGAGAAGAGAACCCCAACACCTTACTGGTAGATGCAGGCGATTTGATCCAAGATAATTCTGCCGAACTGTTTAAAAACGACGACACCCATCCGGCTACAGAATCATTGAAGGCCTTAAAGTATGATATTTGGACGATGGGGAATCATGAGTTTGATTATGGCTTTGGCGTCTTGGATAAGATTACCAAACAATTTGACGGAGCTGTTTTAGCAGGAAACGTCATGACCGACGACGGTGATTCTTACTTTGATTCCTATAAAGTCATTGAGAAAGACGGAGTTAAGATAGGGTTTATTGGCATGACCACACCGATGGTAGCTGAATTTAAAGCAGATACAACTATCTTTGATGGCAAAAACCTCAATGACCCTGTGAAAGAGACCATTAAAGCCGTAAAGGAATTAAAAGATCAAGTAGATGTCTTAGTCAGTGTCGTCCATATGGGGATTGAAAATGAAAATAATGTCCAGAATACCGGCGTAGCGGATATGGCGGAAGCCATCCCAGAACTAGATGTTATTTTTGCTGGACACATGCATACCTTGGTTGAAGAAGAGTTCATTAACGACGTCTTAATAGTCGAGCCAGATAAGTACGGTCGTTATGTCTCACGAGTTGATTTAGCATTGACGAAAAAAGATAAAGGGTATCAAGTTAAAGAGAAAAAAGGCACGGCAATTGAAGTGGCTCCTTACGAAGAAGATCCAGAGATTAATCAGTTGCTGGATGCCTCTCACCAAAAGGCTCGGGAAGATGCCAATACCGTACTTGGAGAATTGGTTGGTATGGACTTAGTCCCTAAAAATGAAATTAAAGGCATTCCGGCAGCACAAATTCAGGAAACACCGCTGGTAAATTTCTTTGGCGAAGTAATGTTGCACTACAGTCAAAAAGCAGATGTTGTGGCCTTTCAAATTGATACGGACACACCTGAGCTAAATAAAGGGGAGATTAAGAAAAAAGACATTGCTCGAAATTACCAGTTTACCGATGGCGAAGTCACGGTCTATGATATCACGGGGAAAGACTTGAAAGATTACATGGAATGGGCAGCTGATTATTATAATTCAGTGACGCCAGGGGACGTTACTGTTAGCTTTAACCCAGAACGGCGCACAAGTAAGTACAACACAAATGATCGGTTTTTTAATATGACTTATGACATTGATTTAACTAAAGATAAAGGTCAGCGAATTACCAATTTGAAACGATTAGACGGAAGAGTTGTGGCCGACGAGGAGCCATTGAAGATTGGCATGAATGCCTATCGGATGAAATTTTTACAATCAGAGGAGGGCCCTTTGGCTGGGCGGTCCTTTAAAGAAGGATACTCAACCACAGCAACAGAGGCATTTGGTGAAAAAGAAGGGCGGATTAGAGAGTTGGCCGCCCGCTACATTAAGGAAGAGAAACAAGGGGTCTATCAAGGTGTTCTGTTAAATAATTGGCGATTAACAGGCTTGGATGATCAAGGGCCTGAGAGAGCGGCTGTGGTTGAATTAGTCAACGCAGACATTTTGGCCGTTCCCAGTTCAGAAGATGGGACTGTCACCAATATTCGGTCAATTAATGTGACGGAACCAGCGACAGAAGAAACGATCACTCTTTTGGCGGAAAAAGCAGGTGTTCCCGTTGAAAAGTTAAAAGATGTTAAAACAACGGGAGAGCTTTACCAAAAAATTAATGTGGAACGAACAAAATAGGGAAAAGAAAAAAGGCTAGGGTGAAGGACATACTAAGAGAACGGCTACCATAATATTGAAATATAAACAACCGCAGCGCGGAAAGAACTCATACACGCTGCGGTTGTTTGTTTATTTCTTATAGACGCTCTTCAAGGTAACAGGAGCTGCGAAAGTATGATATTCCAAACCTTTCAGCTCCGGATTTTGTAAGACGGATTGTTTATTTTGACTAATAGCAATCGTCCCAGCTGTATTTTGGATAATTTCTTTTTCAGCATCCATCAAGGCCTGCCATCTTTCACCAGGCTTGTTGGCTAAGGTTGTGGCTGCTTTATCCAATAATTCGTCATATGCAGGATTGCTGTAATGCATTTTATTTTCCGAATGGAAAGTGTTCAAGGTTGAAATGGGATCTTGATAATCAGGTGTCCAGTAAATCAGGAACATCTCATAATCACTTTCACGACCTAAGTTAAGAGCTGTTTCAGTCGGCATAGAGCGGACATCAATCGTTAGGCCCTCAAATAATTGTTCTAACCCACCTTGGATACTTTCAGCGATCTTTTTATAGTTACCATCGTCATTGACTAGCAAGTCCACAGTAACGTTATCCCCAAGTTCAGCTTGAGCTTTTTTCCAATAGCCCTTGGCTTCCTTTTCATCAAAGTTCATTAAATCGCCAGCTTCTTCACGGAAGTCTTTACCAGTTTCAGGGTTAGCTAAAAAGCCATTAGGAATTAAACCATAAGTTGGTTCAGAACCATCTGAGACGATGTTGTTAATAATCGTTTCTTTGTCGATGCCATAAGCGATTGCTTTACGGAGATTTTCATTGGCTAGTGGGGTCTTTTTCCCATTTCGCTCCTGATTTAATCTTAAATAATTAATCGTGGCAGTTGGATTTGATTGAAAGTCAGGATTGTCTTTGTTTTCAGACGCCAGAACACCAGTTAAGGCAGCAACATCCAATTCACCAGATTCATATAAGTTAAGAGCCGTTGAGCTTTCTTTCACCACTTCGTAATGAATGGCATCAGATTTGACGTTATCTTTATCCCAATAACTGTCATTTTTTTCTAAATCCCAGTTAAGATCACTTTGTTTCCAGTTTTTGACGACGAAAGGTCCATTGTAAATCGTATTCTCTGTATCAGTTCCGTAAGCCTTGCCTTTTTCTTCCACAAACTTTTGATTTTGTGGGAAGAAAGTTGGAAAGGCCATTAATGAAGTAAAGTAAGGGCGAGCCTCTTTTAATTGAATTTCCAGTGTATAATCATCCAGAGCTTTTACGCCTAAATCATCGACTGGCTTATCACCAGCGGCAATTTCAACCCCATTCAAAATCGTGTCTTGAATTAAAAAACTATAAACCAGTGCGTTATCTGGGTCAATCATTTTTTTCCAAGCGTAAACAAAATCCTCAGCCGTGACACTGTCACCATTGGTCCATTTGCCATCTTCTCGTAATTTAATCGTGTACGTCTTGCCATCCTCGGAGATTTCCGGTAAGGCCTTGGCTGCAGCGGGAATAATGGCGTCATCTTTATCTAAGCCATAAAGCCCTTCAAAAGCCGCCGTTTGAACAATCGCATCTGGAAAATCCAACATGACAGACGTATCCAGAGTGGTTAATTCTGTGGCAGACATAAACTTAAGCTCAGGTGTTCCTTCAGCTGTATTATCCCCAGGTTTTTCATTAGTTGAGCCACAAGCACCTAGGATGGCTGCGCCGAACATCATCAGTAAACCAGCTTTCATTAACTTTTTCATTTTTTTCCCTCTTTCGTTAATCCCGTTCTACAAGCATCCAGACGACCACTGCCTCTTCGTCCCCATCGTTGTAGTTAATGTGTTTTTCATTGGCAACGATCAGTTGGGCATCGCCAGGTGTCCCTAATAAATCTGTACCATCTTCCAAAATCGTGTGAGCCAGACCAGATACGACATAAGAATATTCATCTTGTTCATGGCAGGCATAGCCTTCCACTGGACTGCGTTCGCCAGGCTGTAATTTAATCAGCCCCATTTGTACTCGTTTGTTTGCTTGATTGTCAGCAGTGAAAAAATAAGTCATTGCTTGATCAAGAGTTGGTTTAATTTCCATCAGATTCTCCTTTCCATCATCGTTAACGTTGTGACACACGCCTTCAGTAAAAATTCAGTGACTTGAATCGTATCATAAATCGGAGAATAAGTACAGTGCATTTTTAGAATTTTCTGAATATTCAACGAGCTCCTTTTGACTTTTTGTTGTGAATTGCTACTAAGATATTCTGATTAATGATACAATTGTAGGTAAGAATTGTGTAAGGTGTGTTGTGTTAAAAAACAAGCGATCCTTTGGCAACAGGCACGAGTAATAACCTAATGACGTAACTATAAAGAATGGGGTATAGAAATGAACTATAACTATCCAGATGACAGCTTAATGCTGCACACAGATTTATATCAAATTAATATGATGAAAACCTATTGGGAGCTTGATCGGGCTGACCGACATGCGGTCTTTGAGTGCTACTTTAGATCAATGCCCTTTAAAAATGGCTATGCGGTGTTTGCTGGTTTGGAACGCCTAGTTGATTATTTTGAAAATTTACGTTTTACAGCATCTGACTTGGCCTATTTAAGAGAGGTTGAAGACTATCCAGAAGCTTTTATTGACTATTTAGCGGATTTCAAGTTTGAATGCACGGTCCGCTCAGCAGTTGAAGGGGAACTGGTTTATAACAACGAACCGATTGTTCAAATTGAAGGCCCATTGGCCCAGTGCCAATTGGTAGAAACGGCCCTATTGAATATTATTAATTATCAAACTTTAATCGCCACTAAAGCAGCCAGAATCAAATCCGTTGTAGGCGATGAATTACTGATGGAGTTCGGCTCACGCCGCGCTCAGGAAATGGATGCAGCGATATGGGGGACACGAGCGGCGTATATCGGTGGCTGTGATTCTACCAGTAATGTCCGTGCTGGGAAAATTTTTGGGATTCCCACAAGTGGAACTCATGCTCATTCGCTAGTTCAATCCTATATCGACGATTACAAAGCCTTTAAAGCATATGCAGAAACCCATCGAGATTGCGTCTTTTTAGTGGATACTTATGACACCTTAAAGTCCGGTGTGCCAAATGCGATCAAAGTTGCCAAGGAAATGGGCGATAAAATTAATTTTATGGGCGTCCGCATCGACAGTGGCGACATGGCTTACATCTCCAAAAAAGTCCGTCAACAATTAGATGAGGCAGGCTATCCAGATGCTAAAGTCTACGCATCGAACGATTTAGATGAAGCAACGATTCTTAATTTAAAGATGCAGCATGCGAAAATAGATGTTTGGGGCGTGGGAACCAAGTTGATTACTGCCTTCGATCAACCAGCTTTAGGGGCAGTATATAAACTTGTCTCAATCGAAGATGACAATGGTCAAATGGTTGATACCATCAAATTGTCAAACAATGCAGAAAAAGTCTCAACCCCAGGCAAAAAACAAGTTTGGCGGATTACACAAAAAGACACTCAGAAATCAGAAGGGGACTATATCGCCTTGTGGCATGAAAACCCTAATGAACGAGATGAGTTGTTTATGTTCCACCCAGTTCATACGTATATTAACAAGACCGTGGTTAACTTTGAAGCGCGGCCGATTTTACAAGATATCTACCGTGACGGGCAATTAATTTATAGCTTGCCAGCTTTGGAAGACATCAAAAAAGTCGCCAATCAAAACCATGATAATTTATGGGAAGAATATAAACGAGATTTAAATCCACAACTGTACCCAGTTGATTTATCTCAAGCGGCTTATGACAATAAGATGAAAATCATTGATCAAGTTCGCAGAAAAGTAAAAGAACTTTAGATAGATAGGCGGAAGGACTGACTGACATGTCATTACAAGCAGAGATTATTAGTGAACTAAAGGTGCTACCGGAAATTGATCCTCAGGCAGAGATTCGCAAAAGTGTGGAGTTTTTAAAAGCCTATATGCTTAAGCATCCTTTTTTAAAGACGCTGGTACTGGGCATTAGTGGTGGCCAGGATTCCACTTTGGCAGGTCGCCTTGGTCAAATGGCCATGAGCGAGTTAAGAGAAGAAACAGGTAATCAAGACTACCAGTTTATAGGAATTCGCCTTCCTTATGGCAATCAGGTAGATGAAGAAGATGCTAAGAGAGCTATGGCCTTTATCCAAGCAGACGTTGAATTACGGGTGAATATAAAAGGGGCAGTCGATGCCGCCGTGGATGCGTTAATTGAAATCGGCACGACGATTACTGATTTTAATAAAGGAAACATCAAAGCACGTCAACGCATGATCGTGCAGTATGCCGTGGCTGGTGACCGACAGGGAGCTGTCTTAGGAACGGATCATGCCGCCGAGAGCGTCACTGGCTTTTTCACCAAATTTGGTGATGGCGGTGCCGATATCTTGCCCTTGTGGCGATTGAATAAACGTCAGGGAAGAGCCCTTTTACAAGTGCTAGGAGCAGATCCTCAGCTGTATTTAAAAACACCAACAGCCGATTTAGAAGATGACAAACCCCTGTTGGCCGATGAAGTGGCCTTAGGTGTCACTTACGACGAGATCGATGATTATCTAGAAGGGCGTGTGGTTAGTTCTGAAGCAGCGGCTACCATAGAAAACTGGTGGCAAAAGACCAAACACAAACGTCATTTGCCAATCACCATCTACGACGATTTTTGGATTTAGTAAACCGATAGAAGAGCTGATAGAGTAGTTCTATCAGCTCTTCTTAGAATATAGGAAATTTTAGTCAGGAAGTTAGAGGAAGAAACACGTGAAAGAAAAAATCAAAAAACAGTGGCCGAAAATAAAAATAGGGCTGCAAGTAGCAACGACCCTATTAATGGTCTTTGCCAGTAATTATTATCTACAATTGTCACAAAACAATCTGAGCTGGGACTTGGCGACTAAGTTTGCCTTTAGCTGGCACACCGAGAAGTTTATCTTAGGGTGTCTGGTATTAGGAATCTTCTTACTTTTCCTGATAAGCTTAATCGGCTCATGGTCAGTTGGCTTGCTTTTTTTCACGGTGGTTATCGGCATTCTGGGATTTGCCAATTATCAAAAGATGTTTTATCGGGTGGAACCCATTTACCCGGATGATTTGAAAATGGTGACGGAACTAACCTTGATGAAAGAGATGATTGGCACTTGGCCCTTCATCATCTGCTTGTTGGTAATTGGTGTAGCCCTTGGCTTTTTCTGTTACGCCTTCTACCGTAGCCTCTTTTTGTCTCGCAAGAAACAGATTGTCAGAGTGAGTGCATTAGTCATTAGCTTGTGTGGTTTATTTTATGTGGGTCAGTTTAATCAACCAACTAATATCTTACGCAAAGCTTACAATAAAACAGCCCTGTGGATTCCTTACAGTCAAAAAATGAACTATTACAATACTGGGTTTATGGGCGGTTTTTTATATAATTTACATGTGGAAGCTATGGCAAAACCGGACAATTATTCCCAAGAAGCAGTCGAAGAAGTTGTGGCCAAGTACCAAGCGAAGGAAACCAAAGAAGCTAAACCTAATATTGTTTATATTATGTCTGAAAGTTTTTCGGATCCATTGCGCTTAAACGGCTTAAAAAGTACGACCGATCCATTAAAAGCCTATCATGAGATTGCCAATCAAACATACAGTGGTCAAATGCTGTCGCAAAACTACGGTGGTGGCACAGCTAATATCGAATTTGAGGCGTTGACCGGTCTGTCGATGGAGTTGTTTAACAGTCAGCTGACCACACCTTACACCATGTTAGTTCCTAATTTAGCCGAATTGCCATCGATTGTGTCCTTAACCAAAGAACGAGGGTATGAAACAACGGCAATTCACCCTTATAATACCTCTATGTATAAACGGAAAGATGTTTACAACGTCTTGGGATTTGACCGATTTTTAGATGAATCCACCATGACTCATCAGGATAAATTGGAAAATAATCCTTATATTTCAGATCAAGCGGCCTTTACGGAAGTGTTGGATGTCTTAGCGTCTAATAGTCCACAGTTTGTTCATTTGGTAACCATGCAGACACATATGCCTTATAAGGATAAGTATGAGGCCTCAGGAAATCAGCTTAGCGGGGTAGATAACCCGCAAACCATCGATAATTACATGACCGATGTCAAGTACACTAGCGAGGCTCTGGCAGCCTTTTTGGAAGAACTAAAACAATTACCAAAACGGACCCTAGTTGTCTTTTGGGGGGATCATTTGCCTAGCATCTATTCAGATAGTTTTCAGGAAGCCAATAGCGATGTGGACATGCATTTAACAGAGTTCTTCTTGTGGGATAGCCAGCAACTTAAAGAGACCACCACCACAGCCATCATGAGTCCCATTTATTTTGCACCGAAACTGTTTGAATTAAGTGGTGTACCGGGAACAGGTTTCTATCAATTATTAACGGACTTAGAAAAGGTCTTACCAGCCTTTGAGAAGAATTTTTATTACACAGCTCAATGGCAACAAACATTGAGCTTAAGCGGTGAGGACCAGCAACTGTATGAGGATTATCAGCTGATTCAATACGATATCGTAGCAGGCAAACAGTATAGTATCCCAGCCAATTTTTTTAAGGAGTAAGGTATGGCACATCAAAAAAAAGACAATCAAGTGTATTACAACCCCCTCCGACGAGCCATTCTCAATCATCAGATGATTGAACCAGGAGACCGAGTGGCAGTCGGTCTAAGTGGAGGGAAAGACAGTACCACCCTCTTCTATTTACTGGATCGAATTGCCAAGGAAAGACGCCTTGGCTTCGAGTTTGAGCTAGTGCCGATCACTTTGGATATGGATATGGGCATGGACATCAGCCCATTAACAGACTTTATCGAAAAACTGGGGTATGAACTAACGGTCGTTCCAACTAACATAGCTACTGTAGTATTCGATATTCGGCAAGAGAAATCTCCGTGTTCTTTGTGTGCCAAGTTGCGTCGGGGGATTTTAAATCAATCGGCGAAAGACCTAGGCTGCAATAAGATGGCACTGGGGCATCATGGGGATGACGCTATTGAAACCTATTTGATGAACTTTCTGTTTCACGGCAAATTAGCCAGCTTTGCACCCGTTACCTATTTGAGCAAGGTAGACATAACCTTGATTCGGCCCCTGCTCTATTTAGAAGAAACCACGATTAAAACCTTTGTGGCACGGGAAGACTTACCTGTGATTTTTAACCCTTGTCCGGTGGATAAAAAAACCAAGCGGGAAGAGATAAAAAAAGTGGTGACACAGCTGTCTGACAGCTATCCATTGATTCGTCAACGCTTCATTCAAGGGATGGAACAAGGGACCGCTGAGAACTTTTGGCAAAGTAGTTTGCCAAAAGTTAGTGATGATAAGGGTTTCGACTAGAGCTCAAATTAAATGACGAAGGAGAGGTAGTGTGAAAATTGCTATTTGTGATGATGATATTAATGTTGTAGAGTTTCTATATTCAAGGTGTGCGGTCTATTGCGAAGATAGTTATTCGGGAATCAAAAGTAGTGTAGTAGCGTTTGACAATGTGTTAGACTTGCTTAAAACTACAGAGCTGTTTGATATAATTTTCTTAGACGTTGAAATAGGAAATGAAAATGGAATTGAGGCAGCAAAACAGATAAGAGTTCGAGATAAGCAAGTGCAAATTATTCTCATTTCAGGGCACAAAGAGTATAAACCTTTAGCATTTTCTATTCATCCATTTGATTATTTGGATAAGCCGATTACAGATGAGAAAATTAGCAAGGTATTAGATGAGCTGAGAGCGTATCAACTAGAGAGAAGAGAGGAGGAATTCATCGTTCTTAAAACAAACAGTGGCATTGTTAAATTAATATTGAGTGAAATTAAATATTTTGAATATTTAAACCGTAAAATATATGTGTATACATATTCAGGGGCGTTCGAATTATATGGTAATTTGAAGGGGATTCTAGCGGAAATTGCAAAACATGGTTTTGGAATGCCCCATAGAGCGTTTGTGGTCAATTACAAGTTTGTTCAATTAATTAAAGTTAATCGAATGATATTGGTTGGTGATACCGAAATTCATATTTCCAGATTGAGGCTTAAGCAAATAAAAGAGGAATTTTTTTCATATTTGACCAAACAGATTAACTAAAAAAGGGGGAGGATTGTGGAAGAAGGCTTATTTTATCTAACTACTCTAGTTACCGTGGCAATAACAAATATTGTAATAGTTGATTTTTTTTATAACAAGTACCAAATAAATTATTCAGAGAGAATAATGATTTTATTTTTTCTATTCGTAACGATAGTCATTTCAGGAGTTAACACGTTTGAAATCCCCGCTTTAAATTTAGGGGTTAATATACTTCAATTGATATTATTAAGTAAATTTATGTTTGACGTAAAGGGGATCATTGATTATCTAATAAATGGCTTGTTTTTTTTCGTCTGTATGTTTTCGGAAGGGTTAGCATTTTTTAGTGTCGATTATATGTATGACACGTTATCAATAGTTTCAGAAAAGAATGTGGCTGGTTTGAAAATGGTGATATCCAGTCTAATTGTTCTGTTAATATATAATTTAATAAAAATAGGCTTGGCAAAAAACAAATATATTTATTTGGCTGTTAGAGATATGTTATTTACTGTATTTGTTAATGTTATTGGAATAGTGATTTTAGTATTATTGGTAAAAAAATCTACTGAAAATAACATTGAGATTACGGTGTTATCGCTACTAACGGCTACCTTTATGCTTATTTTGATGACATATTTAATTAATTTACTAACTCGAATAAATGAAAAATATGAAATTGAATTCCAATTACGTGCTAGTGAAAAACGTGTAAAAGATCAATTAAATCATTATGAGAGAGTTCAAGCATTAGAAATTAAGACGAAAATGATTTCTCACGATATGAAGAATCATTTACAAGTCATGTCAAATCTCATTGATAATAACTCTTATAAAAAAGCCGAAAATTATTTGGCAGAAGTAGTACGAGAAATCGGAGAGACGCAAAAGGATTTTTATTTTCCGAATAAAGTACTAGAAATACTAATTAATGAAAAAATTTATGGGTGCCGTCGAAAAAATATTCAAATGGTGGTTGAAACAAATAAGCCACAGCTAACATTTTTAACGGATTTTGAATTAGTAACGATATTTGGCAACATTTTGGATAATGCCATTGAAGCTACCCAAGAAGTAGAGGGACAAAACAAAACGATTTATTTGAAAATTCAAAAAAAACAAAACCATTTGATTATTACAACTGTGAACCCGTGCGTAAACGAGCTGAAAATAATCAAAAATAAATATATCACAACTAAACCCAACCACGCAGGTCTAGGGAATGGGAGCATTATGTCAATTTTGGATAAAATGAATGGGGCATTTACTATTGAAATATCCGATGAATGGTGTACAGTCAATATTTTAATACCGTTTGAACAATAAAAAAAGCATTATACTCAATGTGTATTGAATGTCATGTATTTCATAGTAACATTGGATGAGACAAGGGGGTGCTAGCTGTGAAAATAAAGATGATGACCGTATTTTCTAAAATACTGAGATGGAGCGCTAAGTCTGTAAATTATTCATGTTGTATTTGGATATGTTATCAACCTAAAATCCCCATTGAATTACTCAAGAGTTTAGATGAGTGAGCAATTGATTAACATCACAGTTAATAAATTAATCAGCTATAAAATAGTAAGTGAGGGTCAGCGCTTAATTTATTTTTATGGTTTTCAGATCTTAATTCTAAAAATTGTCCATTTGCTATCAATAATGTCAATAGGCATTTTATTTAGTAATGGCTATTTGCAACTATTGTTTTTACTGAGCTACACAACATTAAGGAAATACACTGGTGGATTTCATTTTAAGAATCAAAATGTATGCTGGATCTCATCAATGGTAATAAGCATACTTGTTTCTGTCATTAATATTCCGTTAATTTCAAATAGTTTTTTAATCGGTTATTTTACTGGTTGTTTGTTTATAATTTGGTTATTATGCCCTATTAGTAATGAATTCATTTTTTTGTCAAGTTGTAAAAAACAATGTTATAAAAGAAAAGCGATTTTATTTTATATAGTATGTGTCGTTCTTTTTTTTAGTGCTAAGTCACTAGGGTTAGATGAGTTGCCTAATGTGTTGCTTTTATCGATATCTGTTAACACTATCTTAATAATTATTGGTTGGTTATCAAGTGAATATTTGAGCAAACGGAATGACCTTGAAAATAGATAAAGGTGGATTAAGGAGAGCAAAAATATGGAGCCAATTGTCAGTATGGAGCAAAATTTGAATATTGAGAAAGGGACTCTTAACGAGAAAAAAGGAATCTATTGGTTATATTATCCTAAAATAGACAAACTTTATCATTTACATATGAATATTTTGAATTTGGAGAAGCTTTGTCTAGCACATAAAAATCAATATCTTCTTTTTTTGAATAAAATAGCCCAAGAAACACATTCAAAAAAGGAATATTCATTAATGAGTATCCTCATGGAATGGAGTATTAAAGCGGATTTTTTTCCTAAAAGAACATACACAATCATTGGCATGCTTACCCTATTTTTCGGAGTAGTAACAATGTTTAATTTAGATGTGGTGCAAGAGATTATGAATAAGACGTATGACTTGAATTTTTTTCAAGTAGTACTAATCTCATTGTTTTCTTACATTTTTCATGAGTGTGGCCATGCAGCATGGTTAAGAGAACATGATATAACATCAATAATATTAGGGTTTGCCTTGTTGTTAGGTATTTTACCCACTTTTTATATACGACATAAGGTATATGTTTTTAGTAAACAGCAAAAAATATCTTATTATTTTTCTGGTTGTTTGGCCAATTTATTTCTCATACTAGTATCATTTGTTTTGGGGCTGATTTTCGGGAATGACAATATGATTGCCTATTTAATAATAATAAATGGCTCGATTATTTTTTTAAATCTAGTTCCTTTCTTTGTAACAGATGGCTATCAAATTCTAAGTGTTTTATTTGATGAATACAATCTCAGAAAAAAGTTTACACAAGTGGTCAAAGAACCGTCTAAATTTGCGACATACAGTCGATTTGTTAAGTGGTATATAAGTTTAAGCTTTCTGTCCATCCTTTTTATTGATTTGAATGCTTACTGTAAAATTACTCAGTACACAAATAATGTTATCGGTGTCGTTACAGTTATGTTACTTTTAATTTTTCAAGTAATTATTTTAAGGAGATAGTATGATAACAATTAAAAATTTAAAAAAACAATTTACTAATACGATAATTCTAGACAATATTTCATTAGAAATTAAGGTAGGAAGTAAAACAATTATCTTAGGTGAAAGTGGTTCAGGTAAGTCAACGCTATTGAATCTCATTGCAGGGTTTGATTTACCAGATTCAGGCGAACTGATTGTTGGAAGTAAAGATATTGCAAAGATGAACGAAGAAAAACGAACAGAGTATAGGCGAGGCAAAATAGGATTTGTTTTTCAAGATTTTATGTTGTTTGACGATTTAACAGTAGAAGAAAATCTTAGAATGGGAGCTAAGTTTAATAGAAAAAAATTAGATAAGACAGAGACTAAAGATTTGATAGATAATACGCTAAGTTTACTTGGATTGACAGAAAAAAAAGATTATTACCCAGAACAATTATCTGGAGGTCAAAAGCAAAGAGTAGCAATAGGTAGATCATTATGTACAGAACCGGAATATATTTTAGCGGATGAACCAACTGGCGCATTGGACAGTGCAAATGAAGAGAAGGTGTTGAGAATTTTCGATATTATAAACGAAAAATACGGAACAACCTTAATATTGGTAACCCACAGTCAAAGGGTCGCACAAATAGCAGATGAGATTATCTATATAGCTGACGGTAAAATATATGAAAAATAATAAAATGTCTAAAATTTTTTTTAATGGTGTTTTCCTTTCATTAATTGTAATTTTTGTTTGCATTGCGCTCTTTCAAGTAAGTTCAACATTAAATGTTGAAACAGATAAATATAGTAGCATAGAGCTAAGTGCAAAAGGTAAAGTTACTTATGAGGATAATTCCTTATTGTTTAATAAATATAAAAGTAAGTCAACCATTTCAAATTTTCATTTTGTTAAGCTAGATAAAGGGAATTATGAGGAATATTTGATGATGAAGGAAAGTGATAAGTTAAGGGATTATGAACTAACAGAGGGGAGACTCCCACAAAAAAAAGATGAGGTTTCTATCTCAGAAGAGGCTGCTAACGAAAATAGTATAGTGATTAATCAAATAATAGTAATTGATAATCGCCCCAATAATGTTGTAGGCGTGTATAAACCCGATGGAGAACAAGTTGAGAACATTATAAAAAAACTGGTGGTAATGCCAGATACAAATATAACTCAGGTTACATTTTTTCAATTAGATAAAAGTGAATTTGAAGATATTAAAAGCCATAAAACTAATAAATTTGAGATAGTTATAGACGATGGTAATAATCAAAGAGAGGCACTACTTACTCTTTTAAAGTTGATTGTTTACATTATTTCTGTAATTACAATTTTTCTACTAGTGATTATGATCGAGTACGAGATTAAAAAAGTTTTAAAAAGAAGGAAGAAAAATATTTTTTTATTAAAGTCTTTAGGAGAGACCAATCCTAAAATTTTAAATAATGAAGTTATGTATTTTCTTAAACCTTTTGTTATAGGCTTAGTATCGGGCCTAGTTATAGGAACTATAATAATACCAATATTTTACAATCTTTTGTTAGGGAATTTCGGTGGAAAAAGTTTCTACCAGTTTAGTTATCATAATTACCCTATAAAGCCTATACTATTTGGTGTTTTAATCTGCTTTTTTGTTGAGTTCATGTTATTTTATTTTAATGTTTCAAAGAGTTTGAAAAGTGTGACGCTAAAAGATTTTTACCTGGAGAAATCCAATAATAGTTATACGGTTACTGGTGTTTTAAAAGGCGCAAGTATGTTGTTAGTTTTCATGCTAGTTACAAGCCTATTATTAAAAGTTGATGTAACTATTTTTTTAAAAATAGTAATAGTAGTTTTGATAATTATGTCAATTTTACTATGGCCAATCTTTTTTATGTTTTGTGTTAATCGCTATATGCGCGGAAAGCTATTGTTTGTCAAATCATTTATCAATACTAATCAAAAAAAAATTAGTAGTATCATATTAGTTTTCACTTCAATACTAACCTTGCAATTTGTGGTGATAAGTGCAGTTATATCAAGCCTAAATACGGTTAATGAAGGATGGAAAGTGATTCTGACTGGTGATGGATTTGCCATAAATCCTTCGATGGAAAAAATGGATCCCCAGGTACTATCTGATATTAAAGGAATTGGAAATCTATATGTTTCTACTAAAATATATCCTACCGATAAACTCTTTTATAAAGGAGAGAGTACAAATGGTTTCATGATAAAGGGGACAGATATAGCAAAATATAAATCAAGTGTGGAAGGGGAAGTTGAAACAAACGGTATCTTAGTTGGTAAGGCGATTTCAATGAAATTGGGTATTTCGATAGGTGAGTATGTGACATTCAAAGGTCATGATTTGCCAGTGTCAGGTATTACGTCTTCTGGTGAAAATGGAGGAGATATAATTTACATTGATCCTGATATGTTTAAATTTTTATTTGCTGAAGAGGGGTCTGAAATTGTAACTTTTGATATTATAAACGAAAGAGAATTTTATAAAAGCCTTGAAGGAAAAGGAAATGTCTTCTATTTTAGAACTAATGAGGAGTACATTCAAACGGGGATAAAGTCAGTGTATTCTACTTTGGCACCAATAGTAGCCTTGGATGTGATAGTAGCGGTTCTAGGTATCCTCATCATTATGCTAATGTTAAGTGACTTGGTACATGATAATCGTAAATCTATAATTTTATTACGATCGTTAGGTAGTAGGAGAAGAGAGTTGTTCAAAGAAAACCTCATGGTCTTATGTATAATTTCAGGTATGTCATTTGTTTATTCTCTAGTATTCACACAGTTAATTGCAGAGCACCTTAATCGTTTTATTGTTTCTATGTTAGGGTCGATTGTTGAAATTAATGTAGTAAATGGAGCTACTTTTACAATTAGTTTTATCATATTGGTTATTATTAATCTAGTCATTACGATAATAAATACTATTAAGATGAACAAGGTTTCTATTGCCAACGAGGTGAAAATTTTATAAAAAGGGGCAAGATGATAGTGGATTGCTACATTAATTCGATTTACAGAATATCGCCGTTAAAAGACTCAATTGATATAGAAACTTTTGGTTTTTATTCGACCTATTACACGTTTTCTTTGTTTCAGACAAAGTATAAAAAAATTCCTTTGTATTATTTTGTGGGATGTAATATGGAAATTAAGGCTTCTCTCAAAAAGTACTTTAATCTAAACCTACTAGAGAAAGAGTTCAACACATTTTTAGCGTTTTATACTAGTTTACTGAGTATCAATAGGGCAGTGATACCTGTAGATAAATACTATCTACCATATTTAAATACGGATCAACATTTTTGTTATCACTTTGTGACGGTCGAGCGTGTGTCTGATCACGGCGTGTATGTCTATGATTACCTATTGCTTGACGAATTTTTTATTGCATGTAGTGATTTAGAAAAAGCAATGAGACCCTCTGATGAACCTTTTTCACAAGGATTCAAGTTAAAATATTTTCAAAATAATCCATTCAATTTTGATGACGTAATCTTGGATAAGAGGGAGTGTTATAAAGATTATCGCCACCATCTTAAAGAATCAAAAAAACAAATCGAATTGGTTTGTCTCAAATTAAAAAAAAATGAACAAAATAGCAGTGTGTACTATCGGTTGCTATCCAAATGGTTATTTCAAACACTCGCCATTATGGATATAAATAAAGCATATTACAGAATCGATATAATGAATCACTTCCTAGGGTTAAATGATAAAGAACAAAGTCAATGGTGGTTAGTTCAATCTGAGAAGTATAGATATCTGTCAAAGAGTATAGAAAATAAACCTGAAGGTTTCTTTCAGCACGTAAATACCCTTAAAAGCTTAATTGAAAAAGAAATAGAGTTTTATGAAGGTGAGTTATGAAATTGATTTATTAAGAAGATATTTATTTTGCTGCACTGTAGTATAAAAATGCAGGTGGCAAAGTTTTTATAGCGATGGGAATAGGTATCTGCTCTTATCGAAATATTATATGAAAGGAGAATAGAACATGAAAAATCAATATGATGAAGTTGTAATCGAAGAATTGGAAGATTCAGTGACAGCCGGTAGTGGATTTGGTTGTAACTGCTAGAATGTTTAACTGATTAGCTATGCAAGCTGTGTGTTGAAAGTGATTTTGACATATAACTTGCATAGTTTATTTAAATAAATATAATTGTTCGTATTTTATCTAAGTAAGTACTAAGGATTATGTTTATTTACTAACTATGAAGGGATTGAAAGATGAAATGGGAACTCAAAACATAATACCGATAGTGAAAAATTATTTTTATGAGGCAAATACTAATAAAATATTACGTGGAAGTTATGAGAGTATTATTGAGAATGAATTTAACAATAAGCACGAAGTGACGTTGATGTCTTCATTTGTTGATGTGAAGTTGAAAAAATTAACTATCACAGTAACTAATGCATGCAATTTAAATTGTAGCTATTGTTATGCAGGAGGTGGTAGCTATAATAAAGCAGTGAAAACTATGACAAAAAAATTAGCTAAAGAAGTAGTTAATTGGATGTTAATGACGTTCAAATTAGGTATAGAGAATGTTCAGTTTTTTGGTGGAGAACCGTTACTTGCCTTAAATATTATTGGATTTATATGTGAAGAAATTGAGAGGCGCTGTTCTGAAAATAATAATTTAATAAAACCGCAGTATTACTCAATAGTAACAAATGGTACCTTATTAACGAATAAAGCCCAGGAAATTCTAAATAAATATAAGATTAATCTAACCATTAGTTTAGATGGCCCACAGGATAGTCATGATGCATTTAGAGTATATAAGAAGAGTAACAAGGGCTCATATAATGATATCTTGACCTTATTAAAAAAGAATGAATTGAATCGTGAATATAATATAGCGTTTCAAGTGACCGTGACGGATGATTTGGTGCCTATAATGACGCCAATAAACATCTGCGAGTTTTTTTCTCTTTTGGAAAGTTTTAATCCGTCTTTGATTCATATTAATCATGTAACTCAAATTCGATCTGAAAATGAGGAAAAAGTTAGTATTGCAGAATGGGAACGTTTTAATCGAGATTTATATGATTACATCTATAAGTTAGGCATCAAAAAAATGTACAAAGACGTTATTGGGACCTTATCGAAAATTTCGAAACCGATTTCGGCTGTATGTGATAACTACTGTAGCGCGGGTATAAATGAATTTTGTGTAGACGAAGTTGGAGGTATATATCCGTGTTTCATGTTCCAAGAATTTCCTGAGTATCAAATATCGCATATTTTAGAATACGAATCTCAAGAGATGGACAAAAGTATCAAAAATTTTCAAACAATTAAAAAAAGTGATAATTCTAAATGCTTGTCATGTTGGTTGAGAAATCAATGTTCATCATGCATTGCTGAGGGGTTACTTGTCAATAAAGAAGTTGGGAATAATTCGAACTTAATGTGTGAAAATAAAAAAAATAAAATGTTGGAAGTATTGAAACATGAACTTGTGGGAGAGCTTGAATGACAAATTGGCTGGAAATGATAACAAAGCTATATGGTGAAAAGATTGCCTTTATTGATAAAGATAACCGACAGATCAGTTATGAAACTTTTTTTGAGAATGTTGAATGTCTCGCTGAGCTTATAACGACAGAAGACAGCCAAAATATTATATTGGGAGGATCTCAAACATATGAATGGATTGTAGCTTTCTTTGCAATTATTTATTGTGGAAAGACTGTTGTTTCAGTTGATGTCAATTATTCAGCTGAAAAAATGAGTTTAGTAGGGACTCAATTAGAGTCAAACTGTATTCTGACCACAGATAAACAGATAGTGAAGGTTGAAAATATGAGCGTCAAGAATATAGCAAATTTACAATTTGAAGTACGAAAAGAAAAAAATACAACTAGGGAACGTGTTTTAGATAGTAATACAATTGTGATTATACAGACTTCAGGTACTACTGGAAATCCTAAGTGGGTAGAACTATCATCAAAAAATATCCTAGCTAATATTTTTTCAGTTAAAGAAGTAGTTGAATTTAAAGGAGAAACGATTCATTTCTTACCATTACACCATGCATTTGGAATTGTAGCTCTATTAGTAAGCTTATCCTGTGGTTGTAAAATTCATTTGTTAGAACACTCGAGATTTCTACAAAAGAAACTATGTGAAGTTAGAGTGAATTATTTGATTGGCGTTCCTATGGTTGTAGAAGCATTGTATAAGTTGGCTCATGGAGAAGTTCAGGCAGATTTAAAAAAAATATTAGGGAAAAAAATGAATACAATTGTTAGCGGAGGTGCAGTGCTTGATTCAAAGTATGAAACCTATTTTCAGGAATTAGGAATTAAACTAATTAATGGATATGGAATCACAGAATGTTCGCCGATTATTTCTGTTAATTCAAACATCTATCCTGAAAAATTTAAATGTGGTTCTGTAGGAAAAGCAATCAGTTGTAACGACATAAAAATTATTGATCAAGATAAGGAAGGAAATGGAGAAGTTTGTGTCCGGGGGGATAATGTTTTTAAACGATACTATAATGAGTCAACCTCACTAAGTAACAAGTGGTATAACACAAAAGACATTGGCTTTATTGATGATAATGGATTTCTTTTTTTGAAAGGTCGGGCTAAAAATATGATTCTTTTATCTAATGGAGAAAATATTTATCCAGAGCAACTAGAGAAAGTTTTTCTTGAATCGTCTCTAATTGATGAGGCTATAATATATGAGAGAGAGGGAAGGATAGAAATAGAAGTCTTTTCAATAAATGGAAGTAGTTCTGATAAATTTAAGCGAGCTATCAGAACAGAAATTAACCATATTAATAAAACCTTACCTTACAATCAAAATGTTTCTGGTATTTTTGTAAGAGAGCATGCCTTTGAAAAAACTAACACAAATAAAATAATCAGGAAGTAGTTCAGACTCACTAGTATTTCGTGTCTTATCAGTGTACGTGTATTAATATGGCTTTAGAGACGATGTTTATTTTGGAAGGAGAAACGGTGGAAGACTTAAAGAAAGAAATTTTTGATGAAATAAAGAGCGAATGTATGAAGATTCGAGAAAAAGAATCACAAGATATAAGTTCAAACACTGTGCTATTAAATGATTTAGGATTGTCATCTTATGACTCAATGATACTGGTTGCTACACTAGAAGATAAATTTGAAGTATCATTAGAAAATGACGATTTTTTTCAGGTTCGAAAAATAGGTGACTTAGAGACCTGCCTTTTAAAAAAAATATTAGAAACTTAAATTAGCAACTATTTAAAAGAAGAGCGAATAGAAAATGGATTAATAGATTCACTCGTTGAATATTCCCTTTCAAAATATGTGATCAATGATTGAAATCGTCTGCTTACCTTAGATAAAAAAACCAAGCGGGAAGAGATCAAAAAAGTGGTGACACAGCTGTCTGACAGCTATCCATTGATTCGTCAACGCTTCATTCAAGGGATGGAACAAGGGACCGCTGAGACCTTTTGGCAAAGTAGTTTGCAACAAACTGAAAAAGTTAGTGATGATAAGGGTTTCAATCCCTAATCTAAGGTAGAATTAATTGCAACCTGTCAAAAATCGTGTATAATTATAAATGAAATGCTCATAAGGGAGTAACTGGCGGCGATTGCCGTGACAACATCACCAGCACTGAAGGGAACCCCTTTCTGGTGTTGTCTTAATTAGTGAGACTTATGTATGCTCTTATTTGCGCATACACAAGTCTCTTTTTGTATTCTGTGTACGCAAATAAAAATTTTAGGAGGATGGAAATGTCGGAAGAGAAAAAGCAACAACTGAAAGAAGCGTTTTATACTCAAACTGAAGCAGAAGTACTTGAGAAAATGCAGACGTCAAAAGAGGGGTTATCCAATCAGGAAGCCCACAAACGATTAGAGGCCTATGGGGCTAATCAATTAGATGAAGGGAAAAAGAAAACCCTGTTATCTAAATTCATCGATCAGTTTAAAGACTTTATGATCATGATTTTATTAGCAGCAGCCTTGATTTCATTCTTTACAGGCGATCGCGTCGAAGCTATTATGATTATTGTTGTGGTTCTTATTATGGCGATCTTTGGAGTGGTTCAAGAAGCGAAAGCAGAGCAGGCCATCGATGCGCTGAAAAGTATGGCAACGCCAAATGCGAACGCCATGCGAGATGGCAATGTTAAAACCGTTAAAAGTACGGAGTTAGTACCAGGAGACATTATCATGTTAGAAGCCGGTGACGTGATTCCTGCGGATCTGCGTTTAATTGAAGCCAACTCAATGAAAATTGAAGAAGCAGCTCTAACCGGTGAATCAGTGCCTGTTGAGAAACATCTAGATGTGATCAGCGATGCAGAAACAGGAATCGGCGACCGTTTGAACATGGCGTATATGAATAGCAATGTTACTTATGGCCGTGGCGTTGGTGTCGTTGTGGGAACAGGCATGAATACCGAAGTTGGTAAGATTGCCCATATGTTATCACAAGCAGATGAAACCAACACACCATTAAAAGAAAACTTAAACTCATTAGGTAAAACACTGACCATCGCGATTTTAGGCATCTGTGTGATCATGTTTGGTGTTGGAATGTTAAAAGGCAATACAACGTGGATTGACATGTTGTTAACCTCTGTTTCACTTGCTGTAGCAGCAATTCCAGAAGGTTTGCCTGCGATTGTGACCATCGTCTTGGCGATTGGCACACAAAAAATGGCCAAACGAAATGCCTTAGTACGTAAATTACCAGCCGTTGAAACCTTAGGTAGTACTGATATTATCTGTTCTGATAAAACTGGGACGTTAACAGTTAATAAAATGACGGTTGAAGCAGTTTTCACTAATAACGAATTGCATTCAGCAACAGATGAGCTTGCAGCAGATAACATGACTTTAAAAGTCATGAACTACTGTAACGATACAAAATTCTCTAAAGAAGGCACATTAATTGGTGACCCAACAGAAACAGCCTTAGTCCAATTTGGCTTAAATAAAGCGTATGACGTTCGTGAAAAACTTGTGGCAGAACCACGTGTTGGTGAAGCACCATTTGATTCAGAACGTAAATTAATGTCAACCATTCACGAGTTGGCTGACGGTCGTTTCCTAGTAGCGACTAAAGGCGCACCGGATGAACTATTAAAACGTTGTGTCTCTTATGACGTCAACGGAGAATTAAAACCAATGGATGAGGCTGAGCGTCAGTTAATCCTAGAAAATAATACGGGTCTTGCTAAACAAGCCCTACGTGTCTTAGCCATGGCTTACAAAATTGTTGAGACTAAACCAACAAGCGTAGAATCAGCTGATTTAGAAAAAGACCTGGTCTTCTCTGGCTTAGTAGGGATGATTGACCCTGAGCGTCAAGAAGCTGCTGAAGCTGTTCGTGTTGCTAAAGAAGCGGGAATTCGTCCTGTAATGATTACAGGGGATCACCGTGACACAGCTGAAGCGATTGCGGTTCGTTTAGGAATTTTAGGTAAAGATCAGCACGAGGCAGTTATTACGGGTGCTGAACTAAATGACATGTCTGAAGAAGAGTTTGCTAAAAAAGTTGGCGATTACTCTGTTTATGCTCGGGTATCGCCTGAACATAAAGTGAGAATCGTGAAGGCTTGGCAAACAGCAGGTAAAGTCGTTGCCATGACCGGTGATGGTGTCAATGATGCACCAGCTCTTAAAACAGCTGATATCGGAATCGGTATGGGAATTACCGGAACAGAAGTATCGAAAGGCGCCAGTGATATGGTCCTTGCAGATGATAACTTTGCGACGATTATCGTGGCTGTTGAAGAGGGACGTAAAGTTTTCTCAAATATCCAAAAGACTATTCAATACCTGTTAGCTGCTAACTTAGGTGAAGTACTGACCTTGTTTATCGCCACATTAATTGGTTGGGATACCTTATTACCGGTTCACTTATTGTGGATCAACGTCGTAACAGATACTTTCCCAGCGATTGCACTGGGTCTTGAACCAGCTGAACGTGATGTAATGAGTCACAAACCTCGTGGCCGTAACTCCAATTTCTTCTCTGGTGGCGTCATGAGCAGTGTGATTTATCAAGGGATTTTAGAAGCAGCGATTACCTTAGGCGTATACTGGGCAGCTATCCAATGGCCAGCACACGTTGCCTTAACAGCCGCTCAAGAAGCTGCAGCAGCAGCCAACAACATTGGCTTGAATCAAGCTATTTACGACATGCAACATGCAGATGCTTTGACTATGTCTTTTGCAACATTAGGCTTAATTCAACTGTTCCATGCCTTTAATGTTAAGTCGATTCATCAGTCAATCTTCAAAGTGGGAGCCTTTAGAAATAAAGTCTTTAACTATGCGGTCTTGCTATCCTTTGTGTTATTGGCAAGTACGATTGTGATTCCAGGCTTTAACGATTTGTTTAGCGTGGCTCACTTAGATGCTTACCAATGGGCAATTGTCTTTGGTTCATCCATCGCGATTATCCCAATTGTGGAAATTGTGAAGTTCTTCCAAAGAAAATCATTAGATATCTAGAATAATCTAAATCCTCTGACTGTGGTCAGGGGATTTTTATGTAATAAATACTTTAGCAAGGAAGGCTTTTCTTCTTTGACCAAACAGTGTAAAATAGAAACAGATAATCAAAAGAAAGAGGAGAATCAAGTGAAAGCGAATTTAGGATTTTATATTCAAAAAATAAACGATATAGTCAAAGAAACGGAAACGATTGGCGAAACCATGAACCCTTATTTTGAAGAGGTGAGAAACGCCATTGATAACGGGACAGTTGACCAATTATCAACAGATAAATTAACAGAAGTTCACGAAAACTTTGGGAAAGGCACGGCTAGCTATCAAGGACTATTGGATACGATTAAAGGATTAAAAGCACCGGCCAAAGTCATTGGCATTCATAAAAAATTGGAAAAAGCATATACTGATTACGTTGCTGGTTGCCAGGAAATGGTTGATGCGGTGAATCCATCAGCCGCCACAGTTGATTCGGCTGCCTTCGATGACGCTGAGAAAAAACAAGATGAAACCACTGATACAATTGCTTTTTGTATCCAACGAATGACCAGTTTGTTAATGAAATAAGAAAAGCACCTCGCCAAGGGCGAGGTGCTTTTGAAGCTATTAGTCGCTGGATAAACCGCGGAAAAGTGGCAGTGTATCGATGAACTCGTTCTTTACTTCACGAGTTATATCACTGAGTTTTTCAAATAAAATTGATTAGCTTCCTCTTGAGTGTTAAATTCTCACCGAATTTCGGAAATGAAACAGGGGTATTGAATAACGACATGTCCTTTCTTATGTAAACGATTTGTCGCCAGTCTGTCTGAGAGGCTATTCATCCTATCTTGCATGTTGATCATATTAATCACCTCCTCTCCCCTATTAATTAAGATACGAAAAAAAGTTGAATTAACGTTAATTTTTTTAAAATAACATTTATGACTGACAATCGGTCTTAAAAACAGTAAATAAGCATGCAAATATGATAGTTAAAATGTTTTTTTAAGGAATGTTTATTTTAACTAGACTTTTGGGCAAAACAGTAGTAAAATGAACTTATAACCAACAACAACCTTTTTATTTTTCATTTTACTCCTCCAGAGTAAAATAACTCCTTTTTTCCGCCTATCTAGTAGATAGGCGGTTTTTTACTTAATAGGAAAGTATATAACTTTCTCTATATCGTAGTTTGGATTCAGCTTCGTGAGGCACTACTACGCTTCGATCGCAACAAATGCTAAGTGCTGCCGTTGGTCTAGCTTTTTACTGCTTAGAGACAAACAATGTAGTAAAGCAATAGGAGAAGCGGCAACGCCTCGTTCAGCCTTTTTTGTAGGTTCGAATAAGTAATGATAATTAATATGAAGTTTGTTATATTGAAAATGATAAAAAAATAGGTGTAGCTATGTCAGGTATAAAGAGCGAATTTGACAGTTCAAGTCAAAAAGAAACAGCCTTTAGGAATGCAACAAGTGAACTTGTTCAACCTACTTCGGTTATGTCCAAAGAATAAATTGATTGAATTACTTTCAAATCATTCAATTAATTAACCTCATTCACTTGTGATATGCACATGCGTATCACAAATAATGAGGTTTTTCTTACAGAATGGCGGTTTGATGGGATTGATAAATGATACTATGTTTTCTCGAAGATACAGATAATAGAAAAAATGGCTAAACCTTAACACTTCAATATTTAGCCATTTTAGGATTGCGGAAGGCATAAAAGAAATATCCTCTCTTTCTAATAGACCTAGG
>NZ_CAUQJB010000034.1:0-54762 GCF_963518325.1 uncultured Vagococcus sp.
CTAGAAAAATCCGGTTAATTCAGATGTATCATCCCAACTGTTTGATTGGTTAAAGTGGGGCGAGTTGATATGGAGTGCTAGAAAAATCCGGTTAATTCAGATGTATCAGCTCAACTGTTTGATTGGTTAAAGCGAGACGTGACGGGATATTCTTTTAGTAGGGATTTTGTTGAGTGGCTTAATAAAAAGGGAAAAGTGCCGATTAATAAGGTATTAAGCAATTTTATTAGACATTTTTGAATCAATAGGAGGAGAGTAAGTGAAAGGCAAAGGCAAGAGTAAAAAAACAAGTTTAACAACAGTCATTTCTTTAAATATTATCCCGATTATCCTAATTATTTTAATTACCATATCTGTTGTGGGGTACACATTTGCCACGAAGATTATTCAAAAGCAAGTGACGATTCAAATGGAAACAAAATTGAATGAAACAGTTAAATCCATCGACATGATTTTACAAACACAGCAGGCATTGGCTCAAAGCACTGCGAAAAGTGTGGAAAGTTCCTTAGGGAAAATGGCAGAAGGCGATTATGAAGCTCTGTTGATGAAGCAACTACCCTTATATCCGGAAACGTATGGCATGGGAATTTGGTTTGAACCTTTTACTGTAGGTGAACGGAAGCAGTTTGCCCCTTTTGCCCACAAAGAAGATGCCAAGGTAGTGGCCGATCGCAGTTATACGGTGGGATTAGATAGGATTTGGGACACAGAGTGGTATACGGTCGGCAAAGCCAATAAAGCTGGTGGTTGGACAAAATCTTATCACGATCCTAAAACCAACGTTGGGATGGTCACAACGACTTATCCGATGTATCGGGGAGAGACATTTATTGGGGTTTCCACAGTTGATATTGATATTTCTAGTATTCAACAATTAATCGCTGACTTAAAGATTGATTTTGATGGGAAGGCCATCCTTGTGGATACGGATGGCACTTATCTAGGCGGTGCACCTAAAGAGCAGCTTATGACCCAAAAAATTTCAACAGATCCAAATCAATCCTTAGCTGACAGTGGCAAAGCCATGTTAAAAAATAAATCTGGTCAAAGTCAGTACAAAGGTAAAAATGGCAAAGAACGTTTTTACTATCAAACATTACCATTGAACGATTGGAAGATTGGTATCACGGTCAATGAAGGTAAGCTAAAAGCTGATTCTAATCGCCTGTTGCTGATTTTTACCCTGATCAGTATACTAGGTATTACGATTGTGACTTTTGTGATTTGGCGTTTTGCAAGCAAACTTGGAAAAGCCGCTAAAACCTACAGCAAAATTGCCCAAAGTGTTTCAGCAGGTAATTTGGTTAATGAGTTTGAAGCGCAGGATCTGGCACGTCAAGATGAATTAGGGGAGATTGGGCGTTCGTTGCAAGAGATGCAGCTTAATTTGAAAGAGGTGGTTCAAAGCTTCCAATTGGCATCGACTCAAATTGATGACAATGCGCAAAATCTCTCGTCTTTCTCTCAAGAAATGGCTGCAACTGCTGAAACTGTGGCAGTTTCTGTCAGTGAAGTCTCTATGGGAACAGGGAATCAGTATGAGAAACTAAAAACCGTGGACCAAATTGTTGCCAGTTTTAGTCAGATGATTCACTTTATGACTGGGGCGATTCATGAAGTGGGGGAGTCGTCACAGAATATTAATCAATTAGCTAATCGCAGCCAAGGTGGTATGACGGAGCTGATGGAGTCGTTTGAAACCTTAGACCGTTCGATTAAAGAATTGATTCAACGGGTAGATTCTGTTGGGAATAATATGAAACAGGTCAATGAAATGACGGAGTTGATCAATGGAATTGCGGAACAGACCAATCTTTTGGCCTTAAATGCGGCAATCGAAGCAGCGCGAGCGGGTGAGTCTGGCAGAGGGTTCGCCGTGGTAGCTGATGAGATTCGCAAATTGGCAGAGAAAAGTAAACACTCTTCGGAAACAATTAAAACGTTAATTGAGGATGTTTATGCAGATACGGAAGGCATGATTAGTTCGACCGCGTCTGTTGATCAGGAAATCGCTTCTCAACGTAAACATATTTCAGCAGCATCACGCTCTTTTAACGGCATCATTAAGGCAGTTGAAGAAATAGTACCAAAAATTGAAACGGCAGAAGAGTCAGCAACGGCGATTAATGACAGTCGCGAGACTATTCTAAAAGAAGTCAGTGAAACGAGGGAAATTTCCGAGACCGTTTCGGAATCGGCAGAAGAAATCGCCGCGTCGGCTGAGGAGATGTCAGCCTCTACAGAAGAAGTTTCGGCTGCTGCAATGAATTTAGGTCAAATGACCAATGAAATGCGTGAAAAGATCAAATTTTTCAAAATTTAAGAGAGTTCTCACTGAAGTAAGCCATTCATTATGCGAATGGCTTACTTTTTTTATTTTTCTACCCCTGTCTTTTCAGTTTCTAATGAAAATTTGGTATAATGGTGGGAAGATGTTTTTTGAGAGGTGATGACATGAAATTTCTACATACTGGGGATTGGCATATTGGCAAGAAACTAAATGGTTTTGATTTATTGGAAGAGCAGCGCTATGCCTTTGAACAAGTGATGAAACTAGCTGCTACTGAGAAAGTTGACGGCATTATTATTGCTGGGGATTTGTACGACCGTACAGTACCGGCAGTTGAAGCGGTGGAATTA
This sequence comes from uncultured Vagococcus sp., assembly GCF_963518325.1. Classification (NCBI taxonomy): domain Bacteria; kingdom Bacillati; phylum Bacillota; class Bacilli; order Lactobacillales; family Enterococcaceae; genus Vagococcus; species uncultured Vagococcus sp. The sequence continues at coordinate 2,644 of NZ_CAUQJB010000034.1, forward strand.
TTTAATCAGATGTTAATCGACATGAATTTAAAAGCGGCCTATCCTGTTTTTGCAATCTCAGGGAATCACGACAGTGCCACTCGTTTGGAAACCGGGGGGCCATGGTTTGAAGCGCTAAATTTTCATTTACACACCCGGTTGGAACAAGCTTTTAGACCAGTTGAATGTGGCGATGTTCAGCTGTATTTATTGCCGTACTTCGAGCCTTTTGAAGCTCGTCAGTACTTCCAAGATGACAGCATTCGTTCGATTGATGTGGCCATGGAAGCGGTGATTGCTGAGATGCGTAAAAGCTTTCAAGGGGATAAACAACAAGTTTTAGTCGCTCATTTTTTTGTGGCAGGTAGTTCAACTTCAGATTCAGAAACGAAAGTCACCGTTGGCGGGTTAGACGTGGTACCACTAGCGCTTCTAAGTGACTTTGATTATGTGGCTTTGGGGCATTTACATTATAAAAATGCGTTAAATGGAGCAAATGCTCGTTATAGCGGCTCCTTATTAAAATATTCTACCTCGGAAGTCAATCAACCAAAAGGCGTGTGGATTGTTGACGTTGGTCATGAGACGACCTTTGACTTTGTGGAACTGCCTTTTTTACGGGATTTAAACGTATTGGAAACCGATTTTGCGACCTTAATGGATCCGGCTTATTATGACACGATCCAACGGGATAACTATTTAGCTATTTCATTGACGGACCGTGGCGTGATCCCCAATGTGATGACTCAGTTGCGAACCATTTACCCACGCATCATTCAACTGGAGCGGGCCTTTGGTCGTGATATTAAACAAGCCAGTCGTAAAACCACAGAGGCGATTCAAGTCACCAGTCCAACGGAATTATTCGCCAATTATTTTAGCGAGACCACAGGTGAGCCACTTTCAGAGAAGCAAGTAGCGTGGTTAGAGGCCGAAATCAGTCAGATTGAAAAGGGGGAACAGTAGATGAAACCCATGAGCTTAAGGTTGCAAAATTTTGGCCCTTATCAAGCTGAAACGGTTGATTTTAGTCGTTTTTATCAAAGTCCGCTTTTTCTGATTAGCGGTAAAACTGGAGCGGGCAAGACCACATTATTTGACGGCATGACGTTTGCTTTATATGGTGAAACGACTGGCGGCATTCGTCAAGGGAAAGAGATGCGATCCAACTTTGCTGCGGCCAGTGAGCCAACGTCAGTTATTTTTGAATTTGCTCATCGTGAGCATCGCTATCTGGTGGAGCGAGAACCAGAGCAAGTGTTGGCAAAAAAGGTCGGCGAAGGGACCACGACTCGGCCAGCTAAAGTCAGGTTGACGGTTTTTCATGACGAACAAGAGATTAAACAACTGACGAAAGCCCGAGATGTTCAATTGTACTTAGAAGAGTTGCTGCATCTCAATGCACAGCAGTTTACCCAAATTGTCCTATTGCCTCAAGGGGATTTTCGCAAGTTTTTGAATGCTAACAGTAGTGATAAAGAAGTAGTTTTGCGAAAATTGTTTAACACAACCCTTTATCGGCAATTAGCTGAAGGGCTAAAAGCCCGAAAAAAAGATTACCAGAAGGAATTGGAACAAGCGGGGAATGCCATTCAATTATTGTTGAAACAGCTGAAATGGCAGCCTGAATTTGCAGAAAAGGCCGCAGAACTGACAGGGATTGAGGACTGTTTGGCCCTCTTAGAGGAGCAACAGCAGCAGTATCAGCTCCTAATCAGCGAGACGGAGAAGGCACTCAGCCAGGATCGCCAAGAGCAGCAAAAAGTGGCAGATCGTTACAATCAAAAAAAAGCCCTCCTATTGCTTTTTGAAGAACGGCAACAACTGCAGGAACGATTTGAGGCCTTGAGGGCTGAAAGCCATCAAATAAAGGCTCAGGAAGTTCGCTTGGCTCAGTTGGAGTGGGTGTCTCAACAAGAGGGTGACATACGTCGCTATCAAGAAAGTGTCATGGAAAGTCAGCGTGTAGCAGGCCTTTTGGCTAGCGCTCAAGAGGAACGTGAGAGAACCATTGAGCAAGAGAAGCAAGTAGCAAGAGAAGAAGCTAGCTTGTTGACTAAAGAGCAGGAAATCAAGGAACAGCAGGCGGAATTGGCTCAACTGATTCAATTAGCCCCTCTTTTGGCTGAACGCAAGGGACATTCTGAACGTCTAGCCCAGTTAAAAGTTGAATTAACCCAACTAGCAGCAACTCTAGCGACGTTAAATGAGCGAAAAGGCAACAATCAGCAGGCGTTAAAAAAGGCGGAGGAAAGGCTAGCCAAGGGGGAGCAGTTACAAGCCGAAAAAGAACAGCTAATAACAGAACTGTATCACTTGGAACAATTGCTTAATAGAGGGCAACAAGCCAGCCAGCTTTCCCAATCCTTAACTGCCAAAACCAGTGAATTGAGTCGAGAAAAACAGCAACTAAATGTGTTGGAAAGCAGTTGGCCAGAATGTGAAAGTCAATTCCAGCAAGCCAAAAGTCAAGTTGCCAGTTTGCAAATTGCTCGTTTGAGCTTGGATTTAATGCCAGGGGCTCCTTGCCCAGTTTGTGGAGCTACGGAGCACCCAGAACCGCATCGTGACCAAAACTGGTCGGTAGCTGAGATCAAAGATGCTGAAAGAAACTTGGAGGCAAAAGAACAGGCCCTCCAAGAACTCAAAGAAAGTCTGGCAAAATCCCAGCAAACCTGTGAGTACCTTGAAAAGGAAGAGGCAACCTTCGTCCAGCAACTGGCTAAAGAAGAGAGCTGGTATCAAGAAACAGGCGCTGACAGCTTGTCGGACAGCTGGCCTGTGCGGATTGACACCCTTAACCGAAGACACCAAGAGGTCTTGGCTAACCAAGAGAAGACAGTCAAGGCTTTAGCTGAGTTAAAACTACTTAAAGAAAGCCATCAACACATTCAAGAGGAACAAAGTGTGCTGGAGGAGCAAATTGAAGACTGTAAGGGACAACAGCAAGTCCTAGCCAGTGAACAATTAAAACGTGAGACAACCATGGCGACCATCAGACAACAACTGCCAACTAAATGGGCGGAAATGACTGATTTATCCAGCATTCAAGCCGAGTTGGCTGAGAGTGTCAAGCAGTGGGAAGAGACCTTGGCAGGCTTAAAAGCTCAATTAACAGCCTTGGGAAATCAGCTCCTAGTGGGGGAAAGTAGCATCAGTCATTTAAGTGAACAGTTGGCTAAAGAAACAAGCCGTTGTGAGCAATTGACCACCCAGTTAGATGCTCAGTTGGCAGCTAGTCCATACGACTATCAATTAAGTGAGCTTCTAGATGAGTTAGGGAATCTGTCAGAGGTCCCCAATCTGAGAACAGCGATTGAGACGTTTAATCGTCAGCAATTGACATTACAAGCCCAGTTGGAACAAGTCAACGGGAAACTTAAAGAGGCCGAACAGCCGGATATTAGTTTAGAAGAGCATCAGTTGGCCAACCTTGATCAAGAGATATTAGTGAAATCACGACACGTGGTGGAACAGGAACAGCAGCTGGCGCACAATCAAAGCATTGCCAAAGACGTTCGCCAGCAGCAGGCTGACCTTAGTGATAAATGGCAGGAGCTAGCAGAGCTCAATCAATTATCAGAAGTGGCTAATGGAGATGGGCCTTACAATAAGATGAGCATTGAGCGCTATGTGCTCCAAGCTTATTTTGAAGAAATCTTGCGAGTGGCCAATCAACGTTTGATTCAATTGACGAATAATCGTTATAGTTTTGAATTAAGTGAGAGTCAAGGTTCATACAAGAGTCAAACGGGGTTGGAAATCAACATATACGACGATAATGTGGGAGCTGTACGCAGTGTTAACACCTTGTCAGGTGGTGAAAGTTTTATTGCAGCCTTATCCCTCTCCCTTTCCTTGGCAGAGGTGGTGCAAAATCAAGCAGGCGGGATTCAAATAGACGCCATGTTTATCGATGAAGGCTTTGGTTCCTTAGATGAAGATGCTTTGGAACAAGCCATGGACGCCCTAGAATTAATTGAAGGCCAAGGGCGGATGATTGGGATTATCAGTCACGTCCGTGAATTAAAACAACGGATTCCTCAACAATTGCAAGTCGTGGCTAGCGGAACAGGTATCAGTAGCATCCGTTATCAGACAGCAGACTAAGAAGAGGCGGAAAAAAGATGAAGTGGACCATTCCTGAAAGAATTATTCAAAGAGGACGTAAATATGCCGATGAAGGCCGTGTGACGGCCATCACCCAAGATCTAACCCAAGAAGTATGGCATGCTGAGGTGATTGGCTCAGCCATTTATCAAGTGGAATTAGATGGTACTCCTCGTGAAAAAGATGTGTGTACCTGTGCTTACTGGCAAGAAAACGGGTATTGCAAACACACGGTGGCCGTTGAATTGGCACTGAGAGATAAAGGGCTCAATCGCGTCTTAAAGCAAAACAAAGATTTAAAAACGACTTACAAAGCGCCTTCTTTATCAAAAATTGTGACAGACAGTTTTGCGAAACTCCAAGATAAAGAAACCAAACAAGCCCTGGAAGAAGAAGCACTGTTAAAAGTCGAATTTATGGTGGAAAGTTTGGAAATTTCCAACTACCATCCGGAAAAAGCAGTCTTTGGTTTAAGCTTCAAAATCGGTTATTTAGACGGACGGACCTATGCCGTTAAAAATGCTAGTGAATTTTTACAAGCTTTTGCTAAACAAGAAAAATTTCGCCACAGCGACAAATACCTCTTTTCTCTAGCGGCCCTTAATTTCAGTGAAACTGATTATAGCCTATTGACAGATGCTTTGGGTATTTATCAAAATAACCAGATGGTTGCCAGCAGTGGTGTCCAGTTAAAAGGCAGTGTCAAGCAGCGCTTCTTGCTTTTGCCGGTCAAAGAATTGAAGCCCTTCTTAACGACGTTGCTGCGTCACGATAAACTGCACCTGACGATTGGCGAAAAAACCACTCGTAAGCTCTTTTTTTCCAGTGGAAAATTGCCAATTGTTTTTGAAGTGGAACCACAACATACGGGGTTTAATTTGAAAATTAGCAATGGCATTGACCATTACTGGGAGACCTACCAGTGGGTCAGTCGTGGTGTGACAATTTACGAGATGACAACGGCTCAACAAGAGATTTATCAGACCTTGACTCAGTTATTAAAACGAGTGGAGACGCCGATTATTTATTATGAGGCAGAGGAAGTGGCCGACCTCTTTTCCTATGTTCTGCCGGCTTTGGAGAAAATTGGCTTGCTGAAAGTCGATGAGAGTCTTCAAACTGAAATGATTCAAGTGCCCGTTAAAACAGGTCTTTACTTGTCAGCTACTAAGGGCAAACTCAACATGCGAGTGGACTTTAAATACGGCGAAGAAGTTTTTTCGACAGATAAGGCTCACTCAACTAAAACCGATAAAACTGCCTTAGTTATTCGCAATCAAGTTCAGGAGAGTCGGATTGAGAAACTATTAAGCCGTTATCACTATACAAAGCGGGCCGTTGGTTACAGCAAACCACTGCCTGAAAAAGCGGAATTATACCAGCTCTTTTCAACGGAAATTCCCTATTTGCGGAAATTTGCTGAGGTGGAAATTGCGCCGGATCTAAGTAGTCTCTATCTGGATGCGGTTCAGTTTCAGCCTCAAATCGAGGTCTTTGAAGAAGGTTCTTGGTTGGATATTCGTTTTGATGTTTCCAATATTGATGAAACTGATATTGACGCCATTTTATTGAGCTTACTCAATCAGGAAAGCTTTTATCAGTTGTCCAATGGACAAATTTTATCCTTGGATTCAGATGCCTTCCAACAAACCAGTGAAGCCTTATCTAAATTAAGAGGGCAACTACAGTATCAAGATGGCAAATTCTTAATTCCTAAATACCGGGGATTGCAAGTGGAAGAAGCCTTGGAAGACGTTGCGAATACGACCTTTAGTCAGGACTTTAAAGTGATGGTTGAAAAGCTGACAAAACCAGAATCTTTGGATTATCCGATTCCTGAAAATTTAGAAGCTGATTTGCGCCATTATCAAAAAGTCGGCTTTCGCTGGCTAAAAATGCTGAGTGACTACCAATTTGGTGGAATTTTAGCCGATGATATGGGACTAGGGAAAACCGTTCAAGGCATCACCTATCTCTTGTCTGAAAAAGAAAAAAACATTGGCGCCCCTTCATTAATTGTGGCACCGGCCAGTTTGATCTATAATTGGCAAATCGAGTGTCAAAAGTTTGCCCCAAGTTTGACGACCTGTGTGGTGACTGGCAGCAAAGCTGAGCGGGAACGGTTGTTGCAAGAAGAAGGGGATTGCGATTTGTTGATTACCTCTTATGCAAGTATTCGTCAGGACATTGAGCTCTATCAGGAACTGGACATTCACTGTTTGATTTTAGATGAGGCTCAAATGGTCAAAAACTCAGCTACAAAAACCTTCCAAGCGATTAAGGATTTAAAAACCACCCATCGCTTTGCTTTTAGCGGGACGCCGATTGAAAATGATTTGGAAGAATTATGGTCATTGTTTTACATGTTAATGCCTGGATTTTTCCCATCACGTGCCAAGTTTAAAAACTTGGAAACCGAAGAAATTGCCAAGATGATTCAGCCATTTGTTCTTCGTCGTGAGAAAAAAGAAGTTTTAAAAGACTTACCTGATAAGATTGAGTCAAATCTATACAGTTCGTTGACCGAGGAACAAAAGACAGTTTACCTAGCTCACTTGCGTCAAATGCAAGAATCGATTTCCAGTATGAGTGCCGATAGTTTTAGAAAAAATCGCATTTCCGTTTTAGCTGGCTTGACTCGCTTGCGTCAGATTTGTTGTGATCCAGCTCTCTTTATTGAGGATTATCAAGGGGATTCTGGAAAGCTGGAACAAGTTAAGGAACTGGTGATTGCCGCTAAGGAAAACGGTCGTCGTGTCTTATTATTCTCGCAATTTACCAGCATGTTAAGCATTATCGAAAGAGAGTTTGATCAGTTGGGAATTGAGAGTTTTTATCTGCGAGGCAGCACTAAGCCTAAGGACCGGATTGAGATGGTTGAGGCTTTTAACAGCGGCGAAAAAGATGTGTTTTTGATTTCCCTGAAAGCGGGGGGAACCGGCTTGAACTTAACCGGAGCTGACACGGTAATCTTATACGATTTATGGTGGAACCCTGCTGTAGAAGAACAGGCTGCCGGACGTGCCCATCGGATGGGTCAGAAAAAGGTGGTTGAAGTCTGGCGCTTAATTGCGGAAGGAACCATTGAAGAGAAGATGAACAAGCTGCAACAAGAGAAGCGGGAACTCTTTGATAAAGTCATGAACGCTGAAGAAGAACAACAATTAGCGAAATTAACAGAAGCTGATATTCGCGAAATATTGAGTATGGGAATCAATTAAAAACAAGCCCCTTTCACATGGGTATCAAGTGAAAGAAAGGCTGACTTGGGGTCTGGATGTTAGCCTGAATACTGCGGACAAAATGGCTGATGAGGGGAAGTAGACCAACCCGGTTAAATGAAAACAACTTGTATAATTAAGAGGCACGAGTTAAGCGTGACACTATGATTATACAGGATGTTTTTTTGATTCAGTATCGAAAGATATTAGAACTGCACTTATCCAACATTGCGCAACGAACAATCAGTTCTATCACCGGAAATGCGTGGCAAAGAGTGTCTGATGTCATTAAACAAGCAAAAATGAAAGGGCTTGAGGAATTAACAGACGCCATGACAAACCAGTGGCTTGAAGACTTTCCTTTCCCTGAAAAACAAGCATTAGAGAAAGGTTACTTCCCAATTAATTGGGATGAGATTTATCAAGAGCTGATGAAAAAAACGTCACATTAAAGCGTTTTCATCTTGGGTATGAGGACAAGGCAAGGCGCCACCATAAAATTCCATATGCTTATCGAACCATTGGTGAGAATTACGGGAAACATGCCAAGAAATACAAACTAACGATGCCAATCAGACGAAAACTAGGAGAGCTTATTGAGACTGACTGGGCTGTTTCAACTCTGAGGCCTAAAGATCGAGAGACAGGCGAGACGATTAACGTTTATATGTTTATTGCGACACCCCCCTATAGTCAATATAGCTATGTCGAAGGGTTCTTAGATTTGAAGAGGGACAGCTGGCCAACTGCACATATTAATCCCTTCAATTATTTTGGTGGCGTATCGGAAGTATTGGTTCCCGATAATTTACGTACCGGTGTTATTAAGTCTGACAAATATGAGCCAATCATAGACGAAGCTTATGGAGAATTAGCTGATTATTACCAAACAGTTGTCGTCCCAGCACGAGTGAGAACGGCTAAAGATAAGGCATCAGTTGAAGGGGCCGTTGGACATATTTCGAGACAAATCATCGCAGCTTTACTTTATGATGAATGTTTTAGTCTTAATCAATTCAATCAAGAACTATTAGCTAAACTAGATGACATCAATTAAACTGATTTTCAAAAACGAGAAGGTTCCAGATAACAGATAGTCGAGGAAGAAGTGAAATCGCCCCTTCAGCTCCTTCCTCGAACGCCTTATAAAATCGCGAAATAGAAAACAAGTAAGTTCAATTGAACCAACATATCCAAGTTGAACTCATGTATTACTCAGTCCCATATGAGTAAGTCCAAAATGAAGTGTCTAGCCGACTCACTAAGATTCTAATTAACGTTTACTTCAAAGGCATCTGATATCTATTGTATCAAGTTTGGTACAAGGAAAATCGCAAATGGTCTATAATAGTGCTTTTCATTTAACTCAATGAAGTGTATCTTCAATATAAGGAGGAATTATTATGGATATTGGAAGTAGAATACATTCATTAAGAAAAGAAAAAGAGTGGTCACAACAAGAATTGGCTGAGATTATTCATGTTTCAAGACAAACTATTTCAAGGTGGGAAAATGGCGACACCCTGCCAGATATTGATTTACTAATAAAAATTACTGAGGTATTTGAAATCTCATTAGATCAATTAATAAGTGACGAGAAAGATAAAGAAACGATTTCAGTAAAAATGAAAAAAACTAGACATAAGTTGTCCATGTTTAATTATGTAGTTATATTGCTAGGTGTGGCTACAATAATTTTATCAGTGCTAGCGCTTAATATTATTTTGGAGAATAACAATAAGAAAGTGGAAACTCAGTTGATAACGCTTGAAAATTCAATAATAAAGGCGAATAACAATTTGGATTCACTATTAGAAAATGCCTCAATTCTGTTACCGGATATGAAAACGACTGAGTCAAAATTTTTAGATCTAAAAAAACAAAGTATTAAGTTTAGTGAAGAAGTATCAACGATTCAAGTAAACAAAATTTATGATAACCCACTAAGAAAAAAAGAGAAAACAGAACAGATGGCTAATTCTCTTAATATGAGGATTAGCTCGATTATTGAGGTTTATAAGATTCTATCCAGTTTGAATACGTTTTATTCAGAAAGCGTTATCTTAGGAAGCGGAGAAAAGAATGGTGGAGCTGAATTATTAGGTTTTCCAACAGAACAAGAATTGACTAAAATCTATTCTGATGTACGAAGACTCAATGCTATTAAGGTGAAAGACACATTACTTATTATCGTCGAAGACGTGAAAAAGCAAAAAGAGCTCTTTGAGAATATTAAGTTACAATTAAAATACGTTGATGTCGATAATGAAGAGGAAATAGCGATGTTTTATGACAGTATTTTAAGATTAAGTAGTGGGACTATGCAAGATAGGTTAAAAAAAGAAATGAATGATATGAAAAGCAGTAAATAAACAATCCCGAACTGAAAACTAGCTTATACTAAACAGGCGTTAATAAGTAAAGTCATTAACGCCTGTTTTGATATAGGAACATATTTTGAATTTTTGCCATTCATTCAAAAAAGAACGCATCAGAAGAATCATAGGTTAAGTAAAGAGCTATTCTTTATGATTCATCTTTACAACGTTACAGAGATATTGTATTGAGATTCTGCACTCAAGTTTTTTAAATCCAGTGTTAAATTACCCGTACTTTTAGTTGTAAAGCTGTCAACAGATCTGCCTACGTCTAAAGTCCAGTTCACATATGTCGTATTCCCCATTTTAGCTGTCACAGTTCTATTTCTAGTTCCACCAGCGCTAGGGGTATTCGCATAAGATACTCTTTGACCATTAGAAACAGCGTATCCTCTCCTCCAAGAAGTACCGTTCTTCAAAATCGGATAAAAGTTGTCTGTAGCAGCGCGAATTAAACTTTGTTTGATATAGTCCGAAGGCAACACAGAAAATGCTGTTTCTGTTAACTTATCGTCTTTGATTGTAAAATATTTCCCTGAAATTTCTAACACATAAGACTCAATATCCAACGCTTCTTCATTTAACACTAGCGAACCTCCACTTGAAGAGTCTATCACAGAAACATCAATATTAGTGGAAGCATTTACTTTTTGTGAAAAAAGAAATATTGAAGCTAGGCTAAGAATAAGAATATAAATACTTTTCTTCATGTTTTCACCCCCTCCTCTTGTAAGCGTTATTTTTTTCACTTTTATTTTATCACTAAATAAACAAAAATCTTTATCACTAAATAAACAAAAATCCAACGATAATTGATCTGGAATTCATTGATACGACAGGTTTGTTACCTGATTTTGTTACAAGATACAAGATGTTAGATGGTTGTTACATGCTTATTTAAAGAATTCCTTATTAGATAAAGGTGTGCAATCAAATACGATTAAATCTTATCACTAGTGTAAAGTAGAAGAAGTCAGGATATTCTGGTTTATTAATTTCTTGAAAAATTGACAAAACGGATGACCACTTCCAGAAAATGTTCAGTACTTAACTTTTAAACCAAGGGTACCAGCGACAGGTTAAACGATTGTATCGGAATAATGTGTCTCAACCAGCGCTCTGCCAGATCAAACCGATGATAATAAAAGGTTCGTTTGAGCATCCGTTGATAAGTTTTTCAACTTTATTGACGATACCCATTCCTGAAATGATGTTTTTGAGGGATATTTATCCATATACTAGTCCATTTTATTGTTCATGAAAAACTTGAATACAAGTTTTATGCCAATGTTAAATCTTCGCAATACTAGTGAAACATAATAAAAGAACAATCACTAAATGGAAAATATGGATGTTATTTATAAAGACGTTGCGAATACTCCTTATCAAGAGAAGGAAAAAAGGTGATAATCTTAATGGAATTTGGATGCGGGGATTCAACTATAAAAGAGTGACCTATCGAGCCGCTTATGAGATTGAAGGGGATAAAATTATCCCTATTCTATTGTGTGGTAGTTGACCTGCTATGAACAGTTAAAAAGAAGGGTGAACTAGCAAAGATAAGCAACAGTAGTGAGTAAATTAATGTCATTTTGTACCCATCGTATTGATTGGCATGAGGTATAGCAATGATAGGCTGGCTCTCTCCATGAGGGCTTTTTTGAGTGCATTAGCTAAGTCACTCCAAGTAAATCTTTGCCTAGTATAGTTATTTTTTTCAATCCATAGTATAGTAAACACCATACAAACGATGAAATAGGTGAAGAAATGTCATTTTTAGGTAAGGTAAATTTTAATGAATTATCAGAAGTGGATCACGCTATCTATAATTATATGTCGACAGATAGTGATAAAATCCCTTATATGCGAGTACGGGAAATTGCAGCAGAATCACATACCTCTGCTTCGTCAGTGATGCGCTTTATTCGTAAATTAGGCTATGAGAGCTTTACGGAGTTTAAGACTCACTTTAAAACGGAGCATGAAATGAATTATCAAGGAAGTGATTTCTCCAGGGGAAGTGAATTGTTGGAACGACACAATTTTCCTAAAGAAATCGAGATGAAGCTTAAGCTTGTGGCCGAGTTAATCTTAAGAGCGGACAATATTGTCTTTTTTGGCATGGGCTCATCGGGAGCTATTTGTGAGTATGCTGCCCGTAAGTTAGCAACTATTGGCTTTAACAGTTTTGCATACAGTGATCCGACTTTCCCCCTTTTTGGCAAGTTGCGCAACAGCTCTTCTAATGTGCTGATTACCTTGTCAATCAGTGGCAGTACAAACGAAGTTGTGGAAACGGTTAACGGCTTTAAAACTCATCCGGACTTTGATACAGTCTGTGTCACAACTGATCAAAACAGCACCTTGGCTTTGATGTCAGATCATGTTTTAAGCTACCGAACAGATATTGAACTCTTACATAAACACGAGGATTTAACCTCGCAAATTCCATGCATGTATATAGTTGAAAGCTTAATTAGAGAAGTATTGAACATGGATAAGTTATTTTGATGAAAACCACCCTTGGCACACTACGTGCCAAGGGTGGTTTTGCATTCAAGGGGATGGTACAAGGTATCAACCTTAAGAAATCCCTTTCATTCAGTTTGAGTAAACCTTATACTCAAAGTGTAGAAAATATTGGAGGGCTTTTATTATGGATAAAAACGTTTTTAAAGATACTTTTTTATGGGGTGGCGCAGTGGCTGCCCATCAGATAGAAGGTGGCTGGGACCAAGGGGGAAAGGGCGTTAGCATTGCAGACGTGATGACGGCAGGTGGCAATGGTATTCCTCGTGAAATAACAAAAGGGGTCCTTCCAGATAACTATTACCCAAACCATGAAGCTATTGATTTTTATCATCGCTATCAGGAAGATGTGGCATTGCTAGCGGAGTTGGGAATAAGTTGTTTTAGAACGTCCATTGCTTGGAGTCGGATTTATCCAAAAGGGGACGAGTTGGAACCAAACGAAGAGGGGCTGAAGTTTTATGATGACTTGTTTGATGAGTTATTGGCTCATGGCATTGAACCGGTGATTACCCTCTCTCATTTTGAGATGCCCTATCATCTGTATGAAGCCTATGGCGGGTTCAAAAATAAACAACTGATTGACTTTTTTGTTCGTTATGCCGAAACGGTGATGACCCGTTATAAAGATAAGGTCAACTACTGGATGACCTTTAATGAGATTAACAATCAAGCCGATGGTCAGCATGATTTACATGTTTGGACGAATTCAGCGATTCGTTTTGAACCAGGTGACAATCACGAGGAAATCGTCTATCAGGCAGGGTTAAATGAGTTGATTGCCAGCGCTAAAGTCGTGGCCTTAGGTCGTCGGATTAATCCTGATTTTCAAATTGGCTGTATGATGGCTTATGTGCCCGTTTACCCTTACTCATGTAAGCCAGAGGATATGATGGCGTCAATCAAGGTCATGGATCGGCGATTCTTTTACAGTGATGTTCATGCTCGCGGTGAGTTGCCAAATTATATGTTAACCTATTGGCAAGACAAACAGTTTCAAATTGATTACACCTCAGAAGAGCTTGAGGCACTGAAAGCCGGAACCGTTGATTACATTGGCTTCAGCTACTACATGTCAACGGTAACGACGACTCAGGCAGAAGTAGATGGCTATCCAATCGCTGATTTTCCAGCTGCGAAAATCACCAGCAACCCCTTTGTTAAGGCCAGTGATTGGGGCTGGCAAATCGATCCCGTCGGCTTACGCTATACGTTAAATCTGGTGTATGAACGCTACAACTTACCATTGTTCATCGTTGAAAATGGCTTTGGTGCCTATGACAAATTGGAAGAGGATGGCACCATTAATGACAGCTACCGAATTGATTACCTTAGCCAGCACATTGAGCAAATGGCTTTGGCTGTGACGAAAGATGGGGTCGAACTGATGGGCTATACCCCTTGGGGAATCATTGATATTGTCAGTTTTGGCTCAGGAGAGATGGAAAAGCGTTACGGCTTGATTCATGTTGATAAAGACAATCAAGGTCAAGGAACGTTAACTAGACGGAAAAAGCAGTCATTTTACTGGTACCAGCAGTTGATTCGCAAATAACTAATAAAAACGTTTTTCAATAAAATAAAACAAGTTAAACGGACAAGAAATTCCCAAGTCCTTTTAACGGAGGAGGAGTAGTGGTGGAACAGAAGACCCTTAAAACATTAAAGCAATTGCCGCGAAAAGAACGTCTGTCAAAGTGGTGGCAAGGATTTAAACGTCAATGGGAGCTCCAGACAATGGTCATTCCAGGTGTGATATTTATGCTTATTTTTAGCTATATTCCCATTTATGGCTTGTCCATTGCCTTTAAGAGTTACACGGTGATTGACACAATTGAGACCGCGCCTTGGGTTGGGCTTGAAAATTTTAAGATTATTATGGAAGATAAATTTTTCTGGGAATCGGTGGTGAACACCTTGGGAATCAGCTTTCTCAAGTTGGGAATTGGCTTTATTATTCCGATTATGTTAGCCATCTTGATTTTTGAATTAAAAGCGGGACCCTTCAAGAAAATCGTGCAAACGATTTCTTATATGCCTCATTTTCTTTCTTGGATTGTCCTTGGTGGCATGTTGATTACTTGGCTATCCACAACGGGCCTTCTGAATCAGATTTTAATGGGGGTGGGGGTTGCGACTCAACCTAAAAACTACCTGCTGGATGCAGATGCTTATTGGTGGATTGCGGTGCTGTCGGATATTTGGAAAGAAGCTGGCTGGGGAACGATTTTGTATCTAGCCACCATGTCTAAGATTGATCCTTCGTACTATGAAGCAGCTAAAATCGACGGCGCCAGTCGTTTAAAACAAATTACCAGTATTACTCTGCCGATGATGTCTAGCATTATTAGCTTAAATTTGATCTTAACAATCAGCGGCTTACTTGGGTCAAATCTGGATCAGACCTTAGTATTGATGAACCCTCAAAATCAGGCTCGGGCAGAAGTGATTAACTCCTACGTTTATCGCATGGGGATGACTCAGGGAGACTTCTCATATGCAACAGCTGTTGGGCTTGGCGTTTCAATTGTATCAGTGATTTTATTAGTGATCTCAAATAAAGTCACCAGCCGTTTAAACGATAATCAATCCGTCTTATAGAAAGGAGATAGAAAAGATGCAAACAAAAGTAATGAAAAAAGATGTGGACAGTCGCCTCTTTAATCTAATTAATGCAGTGGTTTTGCTCCTATTTACGATTATCATCGTCGTTCCTTTATGGAATGTGCTGGCTTCCTCTTTCAGCTCAGGAAAATCACTAGCCAGTGATCATTTCCTTTTTTGGCCCAAAGATTTTTCATTGGAAAATTACCGAGCAGTCTTCAGGGATACCACGATTTGGCGGGCATTTTTTATTTCCATCACTAAAACTGTTATCGGTGTTGTGACGCATGTCTTATTTTGTGCCACTGTGGCATATGGCATGAGTAAACGCCATTTAAAAGGGCGCAAACTGTATTCAACACTGGGAATTATTACCATGTTTTTTTCAGGGGGGATGATTCCCACCTATTTGCTCATTAAGTCATTGGGCTTGTTAAACAGCTTTTGGGTATACATCATTCCAGCTATGTTTAGTTATTATGATGTGATTATCTTGATGAATTTCTTCCGGGGCGTGCCAGATTCACTTGAAGAGTCGGCGGCCATCGATGGCGCCGGCCAATGGCGGATATTTGCCTCGATTTACTTGCCCTTATCAAAGCCAGCCTTGGCCACAATTGCACTCTTTAATGGGGTTGGTCAATGGAATGATTTTATGACGACAAAACTGTATATTACGGATAAAGCCTTGTATCCACTGCAAATGAAATTGTATGAAATCATCGTTCAATCTCAAACTCAAACCATGCAAAGTTTGGCAGCTGGGGCGGCGATTGTGGAAACCACGACAAAAGGCGTTCAATTGGCGACAATCGTGATTACCACGGTGCCTATTTTAATTATTTACCCGATTCTGCAAAAGCATTTTATCTCTGGCATGATGGTCGGAGCAGTCAAAGAATAACAGATACTATAGGATAAAGGGGACGAAGAAGATGAACTGGAAGAAGACCGTAACAGGAGTAGCATTAGCAAGCACGTTATTAATGGTAGGCTGTGGCAAGAAAGAGGCCAAAGAAGCAACGGAAATCTCGCTTAAGGATCGTTATGAACTAGATGAGACAGCACCAGCTTGGACTCTAGACAAAAAAACAGAAACCACTGAATTAACCTGGTATGTCAATGCTGATTGGTGGAACACTGATTTTGGCAAAGATGTGGTCACTAAAAAAATGAAAGAAGACTTAAACGTGGACATTAAATTTATAACAGGGGATGACACGAAGTTAAATACCTTCTTTGCTGGTGGCGATATGCCTGATATTGTCACCGTCTTTGATGCGAAATCAAAAGTGGCCCAAAAGGCTGATACATGGGCATTGCCATTAGATGATCTAGCAGAAAAATATGATCCTTACTTCTTTGAAGTAGCCGCAGCTGATACGCTGAAATGGTTTCAGTTAGATGGTAAAACCTATGGCTATCCCAACTATTCCAATACGGCTGCCGATTATGACAGTGGCTTGATTCCCGCCAACACTAATTTTTTGATTAGAAAAGATGTTTACAAGGGAATTGGTGAGCCAGCTATGGGAACGCCGGAAGAATTTCAGGCTGGGATGAAAAAAATCAAAGAAAAATACCCAGAACTTATTCCTTTTGGGTTTAATTCAGTAGGCGAAGGCGTGGGTTCTTTAGGGGATGTTTTCCAGGATTTTATTGGTGTTCCTCTTGAAACTGCCGAGGGTGAATTTTATAACCGCAACTTAGATGAGGATTACTTAAGCTGGCTAAAAACCTTAAACAAGGTCCATCGGGATGGTGGGATTAGTGATGATAGTTTTGCGGACGACGGTGTAGCCTTTGAAGAAAAAGTTAAATCAGGTCAGTATGGGACGATTATGGCAAGTGGCACGGCTCAAATGAGCGGCTTCTTGCAAACGTGGTTAACGGCTAATCCAGAAGGCCAATACATCGCCATTGACGGTCCTAGTACGAAAGGGCGACAGCCAACCTTAAATCAAAGTGGGATAAGTGGTTGGATGAACACGTATATTAGTAAAACCAATGTGGACCCAGCCAAGTCTATTCAAATTTTCACTTACTTACAAAGTGAAGCTGGTGGTATTTTGACAACCTTTGGTGTTGAAGGGGAAACGTATGAAGTGGATTCAGAAGGGAAATTTGAGTTGTTGCCGGAGATTCTTGAGATGAAAGAAAATGAGCCAGATCGCTATAAAAAAGAGATTCGCTTAAGTGAATTTATCTTCTTTGGCCACGATAAATATCAGGCGATGGCCAGTGAGTCAGCTGCGACACCCGCTTTGGTTCAACCGCGAGCGTGGGGAGAAGGCAAGCTGTATCCCCACTTTGTTTTGGAAAATATTAACCCGAAACAAGGAACGGCGGAGGCTCGTGCCTTAAGTGGAATTGATACTAATTGGGCCACAACCTTGGTCAGTTCGATTCGAGCTAAATCAGAAGGGGAGTTTGATCAATTGATTGCTGCTCATGAAGCCTTCCTAAAAGAAAATAAGATGGATGAGATTACGGAGATTCGTACGGCAAACATGGCAAACAATCGGGAAAAATTAGGCTTAAAATAAACCAGTGGAGGTCGTTGAGATGCAGAAGTACTTTAGTTTAGAAGGTGGGATTTATCGCGGCTTGAGCTTGATGGGTGATTTAATAACCTTAAATTTACTGTTGATTGTTACCAGCCTGCCAATTCTAACAATGGGCGCCTCTCTCTCAGCCGCCTATGGGATTTGTTTTAAATTAATCAAAGGTGAGAGGGTTGAGATTCGGAAAAGCTATCTGACTGCTTTCAAGGAAACGTTCCAACTAAGCACCCTAATCTTTCTAACCCATTTAGGCGTCATGGGATTTCTAGCAGTGGCAATCAAGCTGATAGGGGTAGAATGGATCGTTTTCCCTCTATTGGTGGTCCTTGCGATGTGGCTACTCTTAAATGAAATGCTTTATCCTTTGCTCAGCCTGAGACATTTTTCCTATAAGGAGCTCTATCGCCAAAGTTTTGGGATAACGCTGAAATATCTCGTGCCGCTGGTTGCCAGCTTTATGTTGACCTTGATTGGACTACTTTGGCCCGTCTTTTTGATCAAGCTCTCCTTTATCTGGTTAGCTTTAGGGGGAGCACTGATCATCTATTTGAAAAGCAAACTATTGACTCACGTCCTAACAAAACTAAAAATCGAGGAAAATTAATATGATAACAATCACTGCCTATCAGTCAACAGGCCCTAAGGACCTGTTTCAACACGTTAATCTAAAAGACTGTTCTACCGAAGAGAGCGAAACAATTGAGATTGACCGTTCTCAACTGTTCCAAGAAATTGATGGTTTCGGGGCTTCTTTCACCGATTCTTCAGCTTATTTAATCGATCAGGTCTTAAGTCCCCAAGATAAAGAGGGCTTAATGACCCAGTTATTTCACAGAGAAAAGGGTATAGGCCTGTCAGTCATTCGCAATCCAATGGGGGCCTCAGATTATGCCCGGAGCCTTTATAGTTACGATGACCAGCCAGCAGGTCAAAGTGACGTTGAGTTAAAGGATTTTTCGATTGACCATGATCGGGAAAGTATTTTGCCCTTAACCAAATGGGCCATAGACATTAATCCGGATATCAGTGTTTTTGCCTCTCCTTGGAGCCCACCTGCCTGGATGAAGACGACAGATACCATGAATGGTGGTAAACTAAAGGAAGAGTATTACGAGTCCTATGGAAACTATTTTGTTAAATTCATCCAAGCTTATGAACAAGCAGGCGTTCCTATTTCAGCCGTTACGCCTCAAAATGAACCTTTGTACATGCCTTTGCATTATCCTAGTATGGAGTTTTTAGCTCATGAAGAAGCTCGCTTTATTAAGGATTATTTAAAACCGGCCTTTTTGCGCCAAGGGATAAGCACTAAAATAATTGCTTATGATCATAACTGGGATCGGATTGATTATGCCTTTGACGTCTTGGATGAAGCCAGTGAGTCAATTGATGGAATTGCTTGGCATTGGTATGGAGGCCGTCCAATCTCTCAAAGCCGGGTTCACCATGAGTATCCGCAGATTGACACCCATTTTACAGAAGGCTCAGGAGGAGAGTGGATTCCTGCCTTTGAACCGGCTTTTTCCAATCTAATGAGAACGGGAATTGACGTGATGAGGAATTATGCCAAATCCTTTGTGTTGTGGAATATGGCATTGGATGAGCACAACGGACCGACAGTTCCCGGCTTTGGCAAGAGCACCTGCCGTGGGATTGTGACCATTAATCAGGAAACAAAAAAGTTGGACTATACCTTGGATTATTACGGCTTAGCCCATTTTAGTAAATGGGTCAAAAAGGGAGCGAAGCGCATAGGCTCAACAACCAATCAATTCGTTAAGAATGTGGCCTTTTTAAATACAGACGGGACAGTGGTCAGTGTCTTGTTTAATGATAGTCATGTCCCTCAATCTATCAGGTTGAAACTAGATGGGCAAATTATTAAACAGCTGATCATTCCAGAGAAAGGTGCCATGACTCTCGTAATTGAATCAAAAGGAGTGGAATGAATGACGTATTACGTCGGGATTGACATTGGTGGCACCAATATTAAGTATGGCTTGTTAACAGCTGCAGGCACCATCATAGAAGACAGTCAGATAAAAACAGCAACCAGTGGGGCCTGCATTATTGCTGAAATCACGCAGATTGTGAAGGCGTATCAAGAAAGCTATGACATTAAAGCCGTTGGGGTCAGCGCCCCAGGGGTGATTCGCAATGATGGCTTTATGGTGACGGGAGGGGCGATCCATGATTTTTATGGCATTAATTTGCGGGAACTATTAGAGGAAGCTACTGGGTTACCGACTTTCGTGGAGAACGATGCTAACTGTGCGGCCTTAGCTGAAAAATGGTTAGGCGCTGGTCGTGAGTATCACGACATACTGGCAGTGGTGGTCGGTACAGGTATTGGTGGCGGAATCATCATCAACGACCAACTGTTTAAAGGGGCCCACGCCACAGCGGGAGAATTTGGCTTTATGATTGTAGAGCCTATTCAAAATCAGGATTCTCGCATGGCTACCTTGAGCTTAACAGGGTCTGTCGGCTGTGGAATTGTCCTTAAGTATGGGGAGAAAATCGGCTCAGATGAGTATTTAGATGGGGAAGCCATTTTTGCTCGCTTAGCTGAAGGCGAAATTGAGGCAACAGAAGTCATTGGAAATTTTTATAATCGCCTAGCCATTGGCATTTTCAATATGGCAGTCTCCTTTGATCCCGAAATTATTCTGATTGGCGGGGCCATCAGTGGCAACCCTACGTTTATGACCGAATTAACCCATCAGGTGCATGAATTAAAGCGTCAGCATCGTGATATGGGGCCAATCGTTTTACCAGAAATCGCACCGTGTCAATTTCTAAACAAAGCTGGCATTATTGGCGCTACCTATAAAGCCAAATTAGGAATTGAAAAATAATAACTTCGTGATGGCGGATAAACCTATATTTATCAAGGGTTATCCGCCATTTATAAGAAAGAAGGCAATTAAATTTAAAAAAAGAGGTTGCCAAATGAAAACGGTTGTGTTAAATTATAGATAAATAAAAACGTTTTTATTGAAAAGGAGATGAGGCAGTGAAAAAGGAAAAAACAACGATCAAAGATGTGGCGAAAGCGGCAGGCGTCTCTATTTCGACTGTCTCCAATGCTCTGAATGATGTGGATGTCTTAAAGGCTGATACCAAAGCCCATATTTTGGCGGTTGCTGAAGAACTGAACTATGTTCCCAATCTAAATGGTCAGTTGCTCAAATCCAATCGGACCAAAATGTTAGGCTTTTTCACTACCAGTGTCAGTGGACCTTATTTCTATAAGTTAGTAGAAGCCATGGCCAAAGAGTGTGAACGTCTAGGCTACGTCTTGAGTATTCAGATTACTAGCAACAAAAACATGATTTTAAACCATATTTTAGGCAGGCGCTTTGATGGCAATATTATTTTCGAACAGTCGGTTTTTTTCGAGGAAGAAGAGGCCCTACTGGCAAAAGAGAATATCCAAACCGTTTATCTGGATCGAAAAGTTGAAAATAAAACCAGTAGTAGTGTGGTTTTTGATTCCTTTCAGGACGGATATGAGATGACCCGACATTTAATCAGTTTAGGGCATAAAAAAATTGCTTTTATCAAAGGCTTTCCCGGAGCATACGATGGTGAGGAGCGCTTGAGAGGGTTTCAAGTGGCCATGGAGGAAAGTGGCTTAGGGATACCTGAAGCGTACATGTTATCGGGACTGTTTGAAGAAGCCGTGACTTACCAAGAAGTTAAAAGGTTTATTGAAACTAGCCGGGTGGATTTACCCGACGCCTTTATGGCGGCCAATGACTTAAGTGCCATCGGTTGTATCAAGGCTTTGAAAGATGAAGGATACGTCGTACCTGACGATTTCAGCGTGACAGGTTTTGATGATATTGAAATTGCCGAGTATTTTCCACCGCCTCTGACAACGATTCGCAACCCGATTGCCCGTCAAGGTGTTGTAGCGATTCAGCAGCTGGTTCAGCAAGTGGAGCAACAAGCAGAGGGCAAAGTGATTTGTTTAGAAGGCGATGTGGTCATTCGAAAGTCATCATTCTTAAAGAGATAGACTTTCGAATGGTTTTTAACCGCCGAAATAAAAACGTTTTTATTTCGGCGGATAAAGAGTAGAGGAGGAAAAAAGTTTGAAAAAAGGGAACCCCCCAACAGGGGAAGTTGCGAAGAAGAATATCTGGGCGCGTTTAAAACGCCAAGGAATGTTTCAAGGAATGGTTGCGCCAGGAATTATCTTGATGATCATTTTTAGTTTTGTGCCGATGTATGGGATTGTAATCGCTTTTAAGGATTATTCAGTCCTTGATACAATCGGTAATGCACCATGGGTTGGGACGTATTATTTTAAGGAGTTCTTTTCGGACCCAATGTTTTGGACGGTGATGAAAAACACCTTGGGTATTAGCTTTTTAAAGTTAGCCTTTGGCTTTCCCGCTGCCATTATATTAGCCGTCTTAATTAATGAAATCGTCAACAAACAACTCAAGAAAATCGTGCAAACGATTTCCTATCTGCCTCATTTCTTATCCTGGGTAATTCTGGGTGGCATGTTTATTACTTGGCTGTCAGATACAGGATTAGTTAACAATATTCTAGTGGATTTTGGGATGATAGCCAAACCCATTAAGTTTTTAACCGATCCGAAACATTACTGGTCCGTGGCGGTCTTCTCAGATATCTGGAAAGAAGTCGGCTGGAACACGATTCTTTATATCGCGGCCATGACAGGTATCAATCCAGCTTTGTATGAAGCAGCTAAAATGGATGGTGCCACTAAAATCAGGCAGGTGATTAGCATTACGATTCCGTCGATTCGCCACATTATTGCCCTGAATTTTATTTTGTCAGTAGGGGGCTTGTTGGGTTCAAATTTAGATCAAACACTGGTCTTGCAAAACCCGGTTAACTATCAGGCCAGTGAGGTTATTAATTCCTATGTGTATAAGATGGGGATTCAACAAGGGGACTTCTCCTATGCTACCGCCGTTGGTCTCTTCGTGTCATTAGTGTCACTAGTTCTAGTGGTGGGCAGTCATTTTATTACGAAAAAAATTAGCGATACATCCGTCTTTTAGGAAGGAGATAAGAGCATGAACAAGATGTACAGTAAAGATGAAAAAATATTCAATGTCTTTAATGTTATTTTTATGATATTTTTTGTGGCGATTATCGCCTTACCTTTGTGGAATATCATCGCCTTATCCTTTAACGATGCAACTGATTCGATTAAAGGAGGCTTGTACTTTTGGCCCCGGGAGTTCTCACTGGAAAGTTATTTTACCGTATTTGAGGACAAGCAGATATACAAAGCCTTTGTGATTTCAATTGCCAAAACATTAATCGGTGTTGTTCTACATACCTTTGTGACCGCGATTGTGGCTTATGGGATTTCTAAACCAAACCTGATGGGACGCAAACTCTATATGAATATGGGGATTATGACCATGTTTGTCAGTGGTGGCATGATACCCACTTTTCTCTTATTCAAATCATTAGGCTTACTAAATAATTTTTGGGTCTATATCATACCGGTTCTCTTTTCTTTTTACGATATGGTGATTTTAATGAACTTTTTCCGTAGTGTCCCTGTGTCTCTGGAAGAATCAGCGGAAATTGATGGGGCGAGCCCTTTTACCATCTTCCTGAAAATCATTTTACCCTTATCACTGCCAGTATTAGCAACCATCGCCTTATTCCATGGCGTTTATCAATGGAATGATTACATGACGGCAAACATCTATATCGAGGATCGTTCACTCTACCCACTACAGATGTTGTTGTTTAGAATTGTCTCAGAAAACTTGTCACCAGCTGTTGCGACCGGGACAAACGTGGTCAGAAATACCACCTCACAATCCATGCAGTTGGCAACCATGGTCGTCACCACCGTTCCGGTTGTTGTGGCCTATCCATTCTTACAGAAGTACTTTATCCAAGGCATGACCCTTGGTTCGGTAAAAGAATAACGAAAAGGGAGAGATATCAAAATGAAAAAGAAAACATTATTAGTGACAGGATTGACGCTTTTAACTCTAGCTACATTAGTCGGTTGTTCCTCAAAAGAAAAAGCAGGCAGTAAAGCGAAAGAAATCAAACTGCCGGAAGCTCGTTTTGAACCAGATCCAAAAACAGCAAGCTGGGAAAAAGACACTGATCATGCTGCCACATTAAAATGGTATGTCAACTTTGACTGGTATGCCCAACCTGGTTGGGGGGTGGATACGGTCACCCGAAAAATTAAAGAAGACATGAACATTGACGTGGAGATTGTTTCTGGCAATGATGAAAAATTAAACACCATGATGGCTTCTGGTAATCTACCGGATTTAGTGACCTTTGATAAAAATTTGACGATTGCTCAAGATGCGCCTAAATTTGCCTTGCCATTAAATCAATTAGCAGAAAAATATGACCCTTATTTCCTAGAAGAAGCGGCTAAGAAACAAACGGTTCAATGGTATACCAAAGAAGACGGAAATATCTACGGTTACCCAAGTTTCTCTGTGACACAAGATGATTACGACGCGGGGAATACCGTCGGCGATCAAGTCTTTATTGTCAGAAAAGATATTTATGAAAAGATCGGCAAACCAGATATGAGTACACCGGAAGGGTTTTTAAGTGCTTTAGAAAAAGCCAAAGAAGCCACGCCAAAAGCCGATGACGGCTCTGAGCTAATTGGCTTTGCTTCAACAGCCATCGACATTGCCAATGGCGGCGATGGCGCCATGGGTGGGACCCTCCAAGATTTCCTGTCGATTCCTGTCTCAAAAGACGACACGTGGTATGACCGAGATGCCGATAAAGAATACATCACTTGGCTGGAAACCCTACGCCAAGCGTATAACAAAGATTTAATGAGCGATGAACAGTTTTCTGACAACGACAACACGATGAAAGAAAAACTGTCTCAAGGAAAATATTTTGCCTATCTACATAGTAATACCAAAGGATTAAATGAATTTATGTCCAATAACAATAAACGAAATAAAGATCAGGAGTATATTGCCGTCGATGGCCCTAAAAATAGTGCCGGAGATCGTTCAACCTTTAGTGGTGGCACGATTGGCGGTTGGACCAACACCTTTATTACCAATCAAACCAAAGAACCGCAAAAAGCCATGGAATTACTGACTTACTTAACGAGTCAATACGGTAATATGGTGGCTACCTTTGGGATTGAAGGGGAAACCTATGAATTAGTCGATAATAAAGCTGTCCTTTCAGAAGAAACCGAAGCACTGCGCAATTCAGATATTGCTAAATTCGATAAAACAGTTGGATTAGGCAGCTACTGGTTTACCATTGATTCAGCCTATACCCTGTCAATGGGGGAAGAACCTGCCACATCGATTCGTCAAATGGTTCGTTGGGCCGATGATAAATTAGCCCCACGTTTTGAAATTGAAGAAATCGACCCAACACCAGGCACTAGTTTGGCCCGGAACTTAACGACAATTAACACCGACCGCGTCCAAGCGATTGTCAAGTATTTGGAAGCCACAGATGAAAAAGCCGGCAAACAAGTCTGGGATGATTTCTTAGCAAGTCGAGATAACAATAACTTTGAGAAAATTACCAAAGAACGTAATGACAAGTTAGCAGATAATGTTAAAAAATTAAAATAAACCAGGGCCCTCTCAATGAGGGGGGGACGTACACCGAGTTAATCGGAATGATATAGGAGGAAAGCCAGATGTTTTCTATGACCAGTAAGTTTTATCAATTTTGTGTGGCAATCTATCGCTTGATTTGTTTAAACGCCTTATTTCTGGTGTGTTGTCTGCCAATCGTTACGATTGGCGCCTCTTTTTCAGCTTTGATTGACACCTTGATGGCGACCGATGATGTGAACGTCTGGCGGCCTTTCCTACAAAGCTTTAGACAAAAATTTCGTCGTAGTTTGCCTTTGATGGGGTTTAATATGGCCTCCTTTCTATTTGTTAGTAGTTTGCAAATGACTAATATAGGCAGTTCTACTTTTTTACATTTGATAAAGTTGTTGTTTATCAGCTTTATCATTTCTTATAATCTGAACATCTACCTCATTGATGTCCTATTGATGAAACAGAAAGTAATGGAAGTTTTTAGACTGGCGTTTATCTTTACTTTGGGAACCTTCTTCAAAACTTGTTTTTTACCACTGCTGGTGCTGGGATTAGCCTATCTCTCACTTTCGGTGGCAGGTTATGGCACCTTTTTCTTTGTCATAAGCTTACCGACGATGATGTACCTACGTTTTGTTAAGAAAGATATCATAATAATTGAAAAAAATGAAGAACTAGTTGAGCAAGTCGCTAGTGAAGGAGTTTAAAGATGGCGTATTACGTAGGAATAGATATTGGCGGGACCAATGTCAAATATGGGTTAGTCACTGAAACGGGAGATATTCTGGCAGAAGGAAAAGTCAGCACCCATCATAATGGAACGGAATTAATCCAGACAATTGAAGAGATTGTCCATGGTTATCAACAGGACTACAGTCTTACAGCAGTTGGGTTAAGTGTTCCAGGAGTGGTGGAAGAAACGGGATATCTGACGACGGGTGGCTCCATTCAGGATTTTTATGACATGGATTTAAAAGGCCTTTTGGAAAAAAAGTTAAACTTACCAGTTTTTGTGGAAAATGATGCCAACAGTGCCGCCTTAGCCGAAAAATGGCTGGGAGCAGGGAGGGAGTATCAGCATCTACTATGTGTGGTAGTAGGGACAGGCATTGGCGGTGGGATCATCATCAATGGGGACTTATTTCGAGGGGCTCATTCCAATGCCGGTGAATTTGGGTTTATGGTGGTCCAGCCTATTGAGCATCAGGATACACGCTTAGCCACCCTTAGCCTGACGGGTTCGGTCCAGTGCGGGGTGGTTAGTCCTTATGAAATCAGTCAGTCCGGTTATGAAATCAACCAACTTGATGGTGAGACGGTCTTTCGTTTGGCCGCAGAAGGTGATGAAGTGGCTCAACAACTGATCGATGTCTTTTACGATCGTCTAGCAATCGGAGTGTTTAACATGGCGATTGCCTTTGATCCAGAAATTGTGCTAATCGGTGGGGCTATTAGCAGTAACCCGTCATTTATGATGGAATTGAATCGTCGTGTCAGGGCCTTGAAAGAGGGGCATATCGACATGGGAAATGTTCAACTGCCAGCAATAAGAAATTGTCAGTTTTTTAATCAGGCCGGGATAATTGGCGCGGTCTATCGTTCAATAAAGGCGTTAGCGAAGGAGGCGAATTAAATGAATCTCAAACGCTTATTATCAGAAATGACCTTAAGCGAAAAAATTGGACAACTAGTCCAGTTGACCCCTAATTTTTTTGAAGAAGGAGCAGGGGAAATTACGGGACCCTTGCAGGAACTAGGCTTGACCCAAGAGGATTTGTTTCAAATTGGTTCGGTCCTAGGTACTCATACAAAAGAACAAGTGATTCAAATTCAAGGAAGGTATTTGGAAAAAAGTCGCTTGAAAATTCCTCTGATGTTTATGGCCGATGTGGTTCATGGCTATGAGACGATTTTTCCCGTGCCCTTAGGCTTAGCCTCATCATGGAATCCAGACTTAATCGAGGAAATGGCCAGTTTATCTGGACGAGAAGCAAGTGATGCCGGGGTTCACGTGACTTTTTCACCGATGGTTGATCTAGTGAGAGACGCGCGCTGGGGCCGAGTTATGGAAAGTACGGGAGAGGATCCTTATTTAAATGGCTTGTTTGCTGCGGCGTTTGTTAAAGGGTATCAGGGAGATGCTGAAAATCTGGCCAGTGATTATCAAAAAATAGCCGCCTGTGTCAAACATTTTATCGGTTATGGCGCCGCTGAAGGTGGTCGTGATTACAATACGGTCGATATCTCTGCCATTAATTTGTATCAGTACTACTTACCTTCTTTTAAAGCGGCCATTGAGGCAGGGGTTAAATTAGTCATGACGTCCTTTAACACGATTAATGGGATCCCAGCCAGTGGTAATAAGTGGCTGATGAACAAGATTTTGCGGGAGCATTTGGGCTTTAAGCAAGTACTGATTTCCGATTGGGCCGCCATTTGGGAAATGATCCCTCACGGAGTTGCCCGAGACTTAAAACAGGCCGCCCAATTGGCGATTGAGGCCGGTGTGGATATCGACATGATGACACCAGCTTATCAACAAAATTTGGAGGCCTTAGTTGCCTCAGAGGCTATTTCCCAGGACTTAATTGATCAAGCCGTTTTAAGGGTTCTGCAACTAAAAGCAGACCTAGGGTTATTCGAGGATCCTTACCGTGGTTTATTAGCAGAGCGTCAATGGGCAGTCCAATCAGAACTGGCCGCGGCTTCTCGCCGAATTGCCAGTCAGTCCATGGTCTTGTTAAAAAATGAGCAGATTTTACCTTTAAATACTGCCAAAAAAATTGGGTTAGTCGGTCCGCTAGCCACGTCTCATGACATTTTAGGGGCCTGGTCCTGGATCGGCGATCTATCTAAAAGCGTGACCGTGGCAGAGGGCTTAAGAGCTACTTTACCCGACTTACCTGTAGTGGGGACGGCAGATCCGTTAGTCTTTACCGATCAGGAGAAAGCCCAGATGTTGACCTTGGCTAAAGAAGTCGATACGTTAGTAGTAGCCTTGGGTGAAAGTTCGGAAGAAACCGGTGAAGCAGCCAGTAAAGCCGCTATCACCTTGCCAGCTAGTCAAATTCAGCTACTAAAGGATCTCTATGCCTTTAATCAACAAATTGTCGTGGTATTATTTAATGGTCGCCCCTTGGAATTAAGGGAAGTTTTAGACCACAGCCAAGGGGTTTTGGAAGCTTGGTTTCCAGGGTCAGAAGGAGGACATGCAGTTGCCGATATTTTATTGGGAGCAGTCAATCCTTCAGGCAAGTTAACCATGAGTTTTCCGGCCAAGGTCGGTCAAGTTCCCTTGTATTACAATCAATTAAGAACGGGACGGCCCCTAACTTCAGTAAATCAAGATCAAAAGTACATCTCACGTTATTTGGATGTTAGTAACGACCCTGTCTTGCCATTTGGTTATGGTCTAAGTTATACGACCTTTGACTGGTCCGTTGTACAATCAAGTGAGCAACTGGCTGAAAAAGGGTCGATCACCTTTGATGTCAAAATCAAAAATACAGGGAAACTAGCTGGCAAAGAAACGATCCAATGTTATCTAAAAGACCTCGTCGCAGAAGTAGCCCGACCAAAACGAGAACTTAAGCAATTTGTTCAAGTGTTTTTGGCCCCAGGTGAAGAAAAAGTGGTGACTCTAACCATTGAGCCAGCGGATTTAGCCTATATTCACAGTCATTTAGAAAGCCAAACAGATCCGGGAGAGTATCACGTCTATATTGGTTCCAGTAGTCTGGCACCGAAAGTTGGACAAATTTATTATAGTAACTAAGAGGGGCACGCCGACTTCCGTCAAAGGACAGTCGGTGTGTGTTTATGTTAAACTAGAGATATACTCTAAACCAATCAAAGGAGCTAGTTATGGATAAATTATTAGGGCAATTTTTAACAAAAGCCAACAACCAACATGTGATTAATGCCATTCAAATTCACCAAAGAGGACAACTAGTAGCGGAATTTAACCGCTTTAATGATAAGGAACGGTTTCACAGTTTTTCAGCCAGTAAAAGCTTTACCGCCATTGGGGCAGGTATTGCCATTGATGAAGGCCTTATTAGTCTAGATGAAACCATTGCCGACAGTTTTCCAGAGTTTATTCCCATCGATGCTGACCCAAAAGTCTACGAGATCAAGGTGGAACATTTACTGACAATGAGCTGTGGGTTAAAAGATCCCTTATTCTTTTTTAGCACACCAGAACGCTATCAAATTAAAGATTGGCTTTCCCATTTTTTTGCGGCAGAATTTGCACACCAACCAGGGACTCATTTTCTCTATTCCAACTTTAATGCCTATTTATTGAGCTGTTTAATCGAGAAAAAATATGGGGCTAACCTGTGCAGCTATTTGGAAGAGCGCCTATTTGCTCCTTTGGGGATTTACAGCCCAGATTGGTTCCATTGTCCCATGGGTCATACGACCGGAGCTAATGGGTTATTTGTGACCATTGATGAAATGGCTCGCTTTGGCCAGTTATTAATCAATAAAGGCAACTATCAGGGCAAACAAATCGTCTCTCCAGCCTTTGTCGAAGCCGCCACACGCAATCATTATGAGGAACACGGGCCGGAACATGGGTACGGCTACCAAATTTGGATGAGTAACGACGAACTATCTTATCAAGTAGCAGGAAAGTATGGTCAGTTGATTTACGTATTGGAAGCAGAAGAGGTGGTGGTTTCCGTTCAATCACTGGATGAGCAGGACATTGAAACCTTTCTCTGGAATGAGCTGATTTTACCGATTAAAATGAAAAATAGTTTGAAGAACATCTAGCTTTAGCCATCAAAAGGGAGTGTCGGCTACCACTACACAACTGAAATAGACGGAGCCCCTCCTTGCAAGTGAGGGGCTTTTACTGTTTTTAGCATCGCAACTATCAATCAGAATTGGCCTCATAGCCTTCCTCGATTTTACTTAACCAGAGGCTAAGAGGATAACTATTCGTTGTTTAGGCAGGTCAAAATAGGGAGCCAATCAAGATGAAAGAAACCAAAGTCGATGGCCATAAGTGTGGAAAGAATGTCTAAAAAATAATTAATTTTTCCTGAAAAGTGTCAAACTCAAAGGAGAATAGGCTATGATAGGGGCTAATAAAAGCGAATTGAGGGATGAATATGAAGGTAGTAGTATTGGCAGGAGGCTTAAGCCCAGAACGTGATGTGTCATTAAGTTCTGGCGCGATGGTAGCTAATGGCTTAATGGAAAAAGGCCATCAGGTTCTAGTGATCGATGTCTACCATGGGGTTCCAGATAGTCAGGACTTCGGTGAGGCCTTTGAAAAGCACCAGCAAAGACATTATCAGTATGAGGTACCAGTAACACCGCCAGATTTAGTTGAACTTATGGCGGAAAACCCAAATAATGGCGCATTGGTTGGTCCAAATGTCTTGGGTATTTGTCAAAGTGCGGATGTTACGTTTTTGGCCTTACACGGAGCCATGGGAGAAAATGGTCAAATTCAAGCCACCTTTGACGTTCATGGTATTACTTACACGGGTTCCAGTTACAGCGGTAGCCTATTAGCGATGGATAAAGTACTTTCTAAACAATTGATGGCAGCCTATGGTATTCACTCTCCTAATTGGCGCGAAGTAAATCTAGTAGATGACAGTCCTGTCATGTTTCAAGAGGCTGAGCTGCCCTGTGTGATAAAGCCAGTCAGTGGCGGCTCTTCGATCGGCGTGTCTCTTGTTAGAACCGAAAAGGAATTCTATGAAGCGATTGAATGGGCTCGAACTGTTGAGCCTACGTTATTAATAGAAGAATTGATTACTGGACGAGAATTTTCCGTGGGGGTTTTGGCAGGTGAAACCTTACCAATCATTGAAATAATGCCAACCTCTGGCTTTTATGACTATCAGAACAAGTATCAAACAGGAAGGACAAAAGAAGTCTGTCCAGCGATGATTAGTCCAGACTTAGCAGAAAAATTGAGCCATGAAGCATTAAAGGTCCATCGCATCTTGCGCTTAGGTGCTTATTCGCGAGTGGATTTCCTAGTGAATAAAGAAGGTCAAACCTATTGTCTGGAAGCCAATACCTTACCAGGCATGACGCCGACTAGCCTATTACCACAAGAAGCCGCTGCGGCAGGCATCGATTATCCAGAGTTATGCCACCAACTGGTTCAACTAAGTTGTCGCTAAAAAAGCGAATCAAACCACTCCAATAGATTTTGGGGTGGTTTTTTTTGTCCATTTAGGGCTTTAAAGTGGTCATTTTTTAGGTGCTTCTCAAAAATTAACGTTTTATTCTAGAAAAGTTGACACAAGTCGACAATCAGACCTTGTTAAGATAGGGATATAGAAAAATGAAAAGAGGGTGCCGTATGAAAAAAATAGTTGAAATTTTAATGGTGGTTGTCTTGCTTTCAGGAAGTAGCCTGATCGCCATGAAAAAAGCTGAAGCGTCTCAGTTAAATTTTTCGGTTCAAACGGAATTACCAACCAATCAATTGGATGCTAAAAAGAGTTATTTCGATCTGTTAATGACGACCAATCAAAAGCAAACCGTTCAGATTGCCTTAAATAATGATACCGATCAAGCGATTACCATCAAGGCTGAGATTCACAGTGCCACAACCAACAGTGGCGGGGTTGTCGAATACAGTGAAAGCAAGAGTCAGAAAGATGATAGTTTGGTCAATGACATAACAGAACTTATGGAGGTCCCTGAAAGTACTCTGGTTCCTGCCAAAAGTTCCGTCAAATTACCTGTCACCATTCAGATGCCCAAGGAAAAGGTTGTGGGACAATTGGTGGGAGGCATCACCTTAAAAGAACAGCAAGAAGAGCGCACACAACAGACCGATGCCAAAGAAATAGCCATTGAAAATCGCTACAGTTATGCGGTGGCCATTGTTCTGCAAGAATCTCAAGAAGAAGTTGAGCCTGAGCTGATCTTAAATCAAGTGGAAGCCAGTCAGAAAAACTTTCGCAACGTGATTAAGGCCAACCTTCAAAATATCACGCCGACCTTTGTCAATAAACTGGCAGTCAATACGACCATCACTAAAAAGGGGCAAAAAGAGGTTCTGTATAAAGAAACAAAAAATGATCTGCAAATGGCACCTAATACCAATTTTGACTTACCCATTCCATTAAATGGTGAAAAATTGACTCCAGGTGCCTATACATTGACCATGGAAGCTACCTCAAAAGAGCACAAGTGGAAATGGCAGAAAGATTTTACCATTAAAGCGGAAGTGGCCAAAGAGTTAAATGCCAAGGATGTCACGATTAAACGCGATTATGGTTGGGTGTTGTATCTGGTCTTAGCTGTCTTAACTTTAGTTGTGATCGTCTTACTGGTGTTATTGACTAAAAAGCAAAAACAGCCGGAACAAAGCGAAAAATAAAGAGGGGAATGTTATGAAAAAGATAAGCCTAT
Organism: uncultured Vagococcus sp.; assembly: GCF_963518325.1. Lineage (NCBI taxonomy): Bacteria > Bacillati > Bacillota > Bacilli > Lactobacillales > Enterococcaceae > Vagococcus > uncultured Vagococcus sp. The sequence continues at coordinate 35,001 of NZ_CAUQJB010000034.1, forward strand.
GGGGCATAATTGTTTGTCTTTTCCTTCAGTTTTGTTTGCCCTTGGTTGTCTTGGGGACATCGGAAGACTCTCTTCTTTTACATTTGTCAGGGGAAAAAGAGGCTTATATCAGCCAGACCTTGAGGCTTAGGGCAACCGTAGATGATGCCGTAGGGGTGGCCTACTTAGCTTTGCCAAATGGCCTTGACTATCAAGGTCCAATGACGAGCCAAACAGCTCACCATCGATTGGAGTGGCGACCAGAAGAGCGAGTCTTAAGCATCACGACTATCACCACTCAAGAGCAGTCGGAAGAAAAGCTAGAACTAACGGCAACACCAATCTTAAAAGAACCGATTGAAGTGGTGATGATCGCCCGTGAAGCAGGGGACTATCAGCTTCAGTTAACTAGTACCATTCAGCAGGAGGAAGTGATATCCAACGAAGTTAATATCACGATTCAGCAAGGGCGACAAACCGATAGTGAGTCGTTAGAAGGAGGGGCAGAGACAGCCAACAGTCAAGTTGAGTTAATTGAAAGGGAAGCGAGTGTGGAAATGATTGAAAGCAGCGCGGAACCGGAAAAAATGACGAGCGATCAAGTCACAGGTGAGGCAGAGGTGACAACTTGGGCGGAGTTCGCAGCAGCTGTTAAAGATCCCAACATCTACCTGATTCAGCTAACTGCTAATTTCAGCAATCCAAGAACGACAGGTGAAGGGGATCCTCAATCTCTCCATCTCTACGCTATTACGCGCTCACTTGAAATAAACGGCAATGGCCATCGGGTTAATTTTCAAGGAAGTTCCCTTTTTTTAGGGGACCCGGGTAATGCTCGACCGACCTTTCATCTCCACGATATTATGTTGGAGCAACGTTATGCAGGTGGGTATTCAGAGGATATTGTCGGGTCTCGATTAACGGCCTACAGCGGCAAGTGGCATTACCGTTTTGGGAATGTGACGACTGAAGCTAGCGTTCAGCGATTAGCTCGCGCTCAGTATGCTGATGTGACCCTTTACGGTCAAATGAAGATCGATACGCGAGCTGAAAACTTTTATCTGGGTAGCTTAAAAATGGAAGAGGAGACCATTTACCGGGGGAATGTCAACCATTATGATTTTTCGATTTTTTATTATAATCTAGCGGCTAGAACCACCGATACTGGCTATACTCAGGAGTTTACCGTGGGAGCCCGAAGCGATGTTTTTTTGATGCAATCGCAAAAAGCGGGCACGTCTTACCCAGCTGTCTTTCACTATTATACAACTCTGACGATTGGGGAAGAAGCTAATTTTAATGTTAATATGCCTGGGAATAGTGTGCGCTTTAATTTTGCTAACTCAAATGTCTCCATTAAACGAAATGCTACGGTTAACTTAAAAAATGCCGCCAACAAACCTGTGGTCAATTTTGCTGCTAGCAATACCAGTTTTACAGCAGAACCAGGTGCTAGTGTAACAATCATTGGCATGGGAACAAGTGAAAGTGCTGTGAATATCAGTAACGGTACGTTCTCAAATAATACCTTTCAGTTGACTCGTCCCCGCTATTTTGATATCCGCAATCTCGGCAATAAAGAGACCTCTCGAGCCATTAGTTTAGGAACGGGGAACCGAATTGCCAATACCTTTGACATTACGGAAGGGGATATGGCGATTTGGTACACCTTTAACAACAATCAGGGGCCGCCGGATTATGCCTACGAAAATGTGGCCCATTTGCAGGTTATTGGTAGTGGTAACATGCAGAAAGTGACCTCAGACAATCTCCAGTTGCAAGAGGCATTTGAAATGACCTATATCAGCCGCATGACGTCTGTCAAACACCTGCCAACACTTGAATTTGACCCTTTGACTGATGCTCATTTAAGCATTCGAGCGCGGGTTAAACTAGGCGAAATACCTGATAATAATGGGGCTAACAGCGAGGGCGTGGTAACGTCAACCCCGATTTATGCTGGCCAAAATCAGTATATGGCATATATTGACGATAGTTATGGGATTCGCCACAAAGATATTCCGACCGATAAAGAGGGGTATTTAACGTACAAAGGTAAGTCGTTAAATGTGGCTGGGACAACTATTAAAGTCGGCTTAATCATCAAGTTACCAACTGTTCAAATCTTCGAGAAAATGGTCAGTGATCTGACACCGCCAGAGCCTGTTTATGACGTTCAAGTGGCGCCTGATAACCAGCAAGTAAGAGGCAAAGCCAGTGAAGCTGGGGCAGAACTGACCTGTGAGTTGAACGGTGTCACCGTTACTGAAGGGGGGCAGCCTGTTAAGACGATCATTAAAGAAGATGGTACTTGGGAATTAAGCTTGGCAGAGCCATTAAAACCCAAGGAAAAGGTGCAGTTTTTCCTACAAGACCAAGTTGGCAATCGCAATCCAGTCACAGATACACCTGTTTTCGATGCCTTGTTTAAAGCCGGGACTATCCTGACCGTTAAGACAGGTGAGTTACAGTTAAGTGTTCCTAGCTTTTTTTCTTTCGGAGAACATCTAGCTATTAGTGCAAAAGCTAAACGTTATCCTTTGCAAGAATTGACAGGGAAATTAATGATTCAGGATACTCGCAGTGAGAAAAGTCCCGTCAGTTTAAGTGCTAGAATGACGCAAGCACTGACCAGTTCAAGTGGGGCCCAGTTGCCAGAAGCAATTGTTTACAGGCAAGAAGGGCAGGAAATCCCTTTGAGTGAAGAAAGTGTCAGTATTTATACAGGTAAAAGTCAAGATGATCACCCGATTGAGTTATCGGCAGATTGGCTAGAAGGAGAAACGGGTCTGATGCTCAAAACCACTCCCGGAAAAGTCAAGGCTGAAACCTATGAAGGGGCAATTGAATGGACCTTAAAAGATGTGCCAGCAAATGAGTAACGCTTACAATGTTGTCTGACGAGCGGCTATTGGCCAACTCGTTTTAGATATAGTACCACTACCCGGCTGACGTGTAAGCGTCAGTCGCGGAATCCCAAAACTAATGGAGGAAATTTTTATGATGAAAGCAACAAAATTATTACTGATCTCAACAATCGCACTAACAAGTTTAGTCGGTGCTAAGATGGTTCAAGCAGAAGACGCAAATACTCTCACAACGACAGGCCTTGTGACCTTTGAAGCCAGTAACGATCCTAATACACCAATTGATCCAAATAATCCAGAGAATGAAGTCACACCAATTGACCCAACTGAACCAGGAGGCGTGCCACCAGTAGGAACAACCGGTCCTCTTAGTATTGATTTTGCGTCAAGTGTCGTATTTGGTTTGAACAAAATAAGTGGACAAGATGAAACCTATTACGCCAATGCACAAGCGTTAGAAGGTGGCGAATACCGTGGTAATTACGTTCAAGTCACGGATAAACGTGGATCTAATGCTGGCTGGAAATTAATCGTGAAGCAAGATGGTCAGTTTAGAAATATCTCTACTTTAAATCAAGAATTAAACGGTGCACAGCTGAGTTTTAGTGAGCCGGCAATTTTCACTAATACAGAAGGCGTTGATGAGCCGACTGCGACTCCCTTTGTTTTAGATCCTGAAGGGGAAGCGAGTACTGTCATGGTTGCAGAAGAAAATGCAGGTGCCGGAACATGGATTAACATGTTCGGGAATGTCAGCACCATTGATGGGGTGGAAAAAAACACCGCTATTACCCTGGAAATACCAGGTAAAATCGCTAAAGATGCCGTATCATATGGCACTAAATTAAACTGGACGATTTTAGATAGCCCAGGTAACGAATAAACAGTCACAGACTGTTTGGAGAACTCATAAGAAAATGAAAAGGGGCTGGGATTTTCTCAGCCTCTTTTCTGATTGGTTAAACGTGTTTCTTTTAGGTAAAAGGGAGGCATTTGCTGTCCCATTAGAACAGGTTAACGTAGTAGAAACTAGCGGTAATAAGGGTCTTTTTCTAAGATGAACATTGATTTGACCGTGTTTCTGTGATAAGATAAGCATAGTTGAAAGCGGGAACATTTCTGGAGAGAACACAATCCTTAGCAGGAAAATCCCCTGTCAAAGAGAAATAACCTAAGGGGAATTCTTGAAGAAATTGTAGGGGGAATTAGTTCGCTAAAACATTGTTAGTCAATTGGATGGAAAAAAACTGACCCGTTCTTAGTCATCAATAGAGGAAATACTTAGCTGCAATAGATAGTAACGACTGCCTTGGAATAAGTTAACGTGGAAAAAATGATTTTAGGTGAACTGTAATGATGATTGCATATCAGAAAGAATAGGGAGTTGTATGGATCACAAGAAAAAACAGGATGAAGCCTTCATTCAAGCAATAGGGTACCAAGAGGGTCTTGAAGTGGTTGTTAAAAACATGTTGAAAGATCGATTACCCTTGTTTACGATAGCCAGATACACAGAGCTCAGTTGTCATAACTTGGCTGAACTTAAAAAGAAATATGAAAAAGTTGTCGAGAGTACGGAAAACAAGCAAGTAAAGTTTGAAACTAAAGAAAGTCCCTTGAAATAAACAAGTAGTGGGACAATCGAACCGTAGCTGTCACAAAATTAGATGTCTAATTTTGTGACAGCTACTTTTTTTATTTTATAGCATCCTTATTAGTTAATATCAAAAAGGACAATTTGTTCTATTTGTTAAGTATTAACATACCTATTATAGACAGTTTTTAGTCTATGGTAGGTGTGTGTTTATAAAAAACATTGTCAAGGATTATTAAATAACGTATACTAAATAAGTGATTAAAAAAAGAGGAGGAATTAATATGAGTCAAATTAAATTAACACCAGCAGAGCTAGTAGCGTCAGCTGCAAAGTATAAACAGGGGTCTCAAAATATTACTGAGACACTTCAAATGTTAACACAAGAGCAAGAGACAATCAGATCTAACTGGGATGGAGCTGCATTCAGAAGTTTTGACGACCAATTCCAAGCTTTAACACCTAAAATCCAAGAATTTTCACAATTACTTGAAGATATTGATGTTCAACTGAAAAAAGTGGCAGAAATTGTCGAACAAACAGACCGAGATATCGCGTCTCAAATCAATGGCTAAGGAGATAGTCGAAGAGAGAAGAGAATATTACTTTCTCTCTTTTTTTAGTTATATTAGGAACTGAGAGAAAGTCACAAGATAAATGGAGAAGTGTACGCAAATCTGTTGAGGGAGTGTTGAGTTGAACAAGAAATCAATAATATTAGTAATCAGTGGTATCGTCATATTTGGCGTAGCAATAATAGGGGGCAGTTTTTATATGAATGAAAAAACTTTAAATGATGACATGTTAGAAGTAGTTAAAAGTAAAGAGGCACAGATGTCATATGTTAGAACAATAAAGAACTTGGACTCGAAAGCACTAACACCAGAAGGTATTATCCAAACATTCAAAGTGGATTTTAAGACTGTCAAACGCAACCCTATTGGGGGAATAATGCTAGAGTTAATTGTTAATGACGATGAAAAATTAACGATTGACGTTTTATTGGAAAAAGGGTCAGAAGCAGGTATGCTTAAAAATGGATGGGGTGGAGTGTCAAAAGAGTTAAATGATCTGTTAGAACCGAAGATAGAGGAAGAAAAATGAGATATTCTGACGAAGAACAACTGGAAATTGCTAAATTAGAATACAAAGATCTTAAAGAAGGTCAGAAAATAAGTATTAATGAAGGTGATATAGAAATAGGTTATGTTGCTAAAGTTATTAATAATAAGGAGACAGGTGAGCAAAGCTTTATTATAACAGATGGAAATCCTTCTAAACAAAAAGCTGGAGATGTAGAAAGTGTAGTAGTTCTTTATAGAGGATCTACGGCACCTGGGGTTAATAATTTATTAAGTAAAGATGTACGAGCTGATTGGCTAGGTAACGACGCGCCAATTGCTCAACAAATTGTAACTAATAAATTTACAGGTCCAACGCCTCAATTAGTTTCCTCTTCGGAAACATTAGATAAGGCAATGAAAAAATATGGTAATGCACTTTTTGATGTATATGGTCATTCTTTAGGTTCGATGAATGGACAGTATGCGCTCGCTAATGCTAAATACCCTGAAAGAATCAGAAATGCTTATCTATATGAAGGGCCTAATATTTATGGGCTTTTAACAAACAATCAAAAGAAGCAAGCAGACGGTCTAAAAAAGCGGATTTACAATTATATTGACCTAAAGGATAAGGTTCCGATTGGTTATGACTTAAAAGGGATTGGAATTATTGTATTTATCGATTCTAAAGATGGAAAAGATTTGATAGATCAGCATATGTGGGGGGGATACCAGTTTGATAATAATGGTAATCTTCTGTATCCTCAAGGAAAGATGATAACAGTAAGAACTGCCCAGACGGAAATGTTTATTGCAGACCAAATGAGGACGTTAGGCAAGCTTGCAGCGAAATTACAAGCTAGCGGAGGGACGTTATCTGCATCTGAACAAGTATATTTAGATAGTGAGAGCACGCTTGCAGTGTCCAATGGTGTCTATCAGTTAGTCGAACAAGCAGTCATTGATTTAGAAAATACATATAATGAAACGATTCAATCGATAGAGAAATTATGGCCAAAAACATTAAAAAGTGCTCGAAGCATAGGGGTTAACTTAAATGAAGCAGAAATAATTGAAGCGCTACAAGCAGGTGGTTGCAATAAGCAAACCTTAGTGGATGAGCCTATAGCAAAAATGATAGCTAAGTTAGCGGAAGTTAAAGCAGTCGGGCAGGACTACAAACAAATAGTTGATCAGATTAAATCTGGCGTTGAAAAGCAATTGGCAGCAGATCAAGATTTAGCAAGGCAGGTAGCGGGATGATAACAAAAGTGGAGAAATACTATCGTCTGCAAGAAGATTTAGAAGATGCTCATAAACAAAAACGATTAGAAGTAGAAAAAAATAAAGAGTTATTATTTTATGGACGACGACAGTCAGAGCAACAGTTTGATGAGTTACAAGAGCGTACCAACTATTTTTTGAGGGACCTCGGAGTAGATAATGAGGAAACCTTTCACACAAGAGCAATTATTGAACGTAGTAGAGATGAATTTCAAGAAGAAGTTTATTTGCTTGAAAAAGAGATTGATAATCAGTGGGAACAAACTGATGATGATTTTCGAAAAAAATACTCTCAAATTGAGGATGACCTCGAGAAATTGAGACGAGAGGAGACTTAGTGATGAATCGTAGTTTTTCACCAGTATCTGATGTAGAAAGAATGTTAGCAGAGATAAATAAAGAAAAGCAAAAACAGGCAGAAAAAAAAATTATTGAATCTTCTGTGGCAAAAACGAGCCTTGCTAACTCCTCTGCAAAGGTAACGAAATTTGAAACCAGTACTACCCAGACGTTAGCAGTTACTCGAAGTAGTGTTCAGAACGTTCTAAAAGGTTTGGATAGCTCCCTAAAGGGGAACTGGGGAAAGAAAGCTAGAGAAGTGTTTACTCAAAACGACACAAAACTAGGTTCACTTTAAAATAGTAGTATCAAAAACGTAGAAAGACCTTAGAACTCATTAATGGGCTCTAAGGTCTTTTTTTTGCCACAAAATTGCTATAAAAAAATAGTAAGTGATCCTTGGGAATCGTTTTCATTTATCTGTTAATGTTGATTTGACAACGTTTGACGTTAGAGGTCGCTACAGGATTACAGGATTATCATAAATACTTAATATCACTTTTGTGAATGGGCGTGACACCATTTATAACAAGTACAAACAAAAGGGAACTCTGAAGCGTAAGAGTTCCCTTTTGTTTGTCTATGGGTGATCAGACTAATTTCTTCACTTAAATCAGCCTAACAGGACTACTCACATATTTAGAGTCCATAACTTTTTATTAATAAAGACCTAAATTTCATTGATTTCGTGAAAAATAAGTCATTATATTATTGTTATAGCAAAACCAGTTAGAACCAAAACGGGAGTTGTGGGCTGTTTTTGGAAATATATGGAGTTGGCTTACCTATCTATCTGAGATGATAATAGAGCCAACCGTCGCTGAAACTTATGATAGAAATGAAAATACAGACCATACACTATGTATTCAATGATTCGAATGAAATAACATCAGGAAAAAAGAGGGGGGAAAGGATTTATTTACGTAGTCAGTTATTTTTTGTAAGCAAAAGCCGGTTCAAATTATGCCATTCTTTAGGTACTAACTCATTCTAAAGTGGTCTACTTTTTTTATCGGGGACGGCCATTTTAAGAAACGAGCGATAACCAGACTCAACACGGTTGGCTGGTGATTTATCCTACAGGGAAAGCGACAATGATCATCATAGCCACAGGTTAATTAGTTGAAATCGGGGGACTGTTGTCAGTTATTGAAGTTATTTAAGTAAAAACTGAGACCGATAATCCCTTAAGACTTGTTATGATAGTAGTGTAAGTTTACTGTCGGGCGACAGGGAAAGAAAAGATCATCACACGACACCAGATAATGAGTAAGGAGAAAATAATGGATATTGAAAAGAATTGGAAGGACGTCACTATTTATTACGTGACATTCAAAGCGGATAATTTTTCTCGTGACGTCAGTCGAACCTTTGTGTTCGAACGCTATTTGTCAGAAACTGAAGTAGCTAGAATTGTGACAGCAAAATTTCCTCACATTCAACGCATTTTACATGTCGAAGAGTGCGAAGCGGCTTTTTTAGCAAAAGAGTTACTTGAGTAAATCCTTTGTTTACTGATGGTCCCCACGAATGATGTAGGCAAGAACCAGCCTAGGCGTCTCATTAAAACGAGGCGTCTTTTTGTTCGCCTTGTAAGGGGGAAAGACGATAAGTGGGGGGACATAACTAAGATAAGTTAGGTAGATTGTCTACTAAAAAAAGCATCATTTATCAGTTAAACGGACATTCAATTAAACAAATAAAACGAACCTTAGACGATAAACACTGATTGAAAGGGGCCAATCAGTGCGTTAGATCTTCCAAGGTTCGTTTTAAGCATCAAAGGTCAGGTGTCCAATGGACAACATGACCTCGTGTAACAGGATGAGAGTCATCCTTAGTTTAGCCTTTTAAACTAGGATCAGGTTGTTTTTCTCGCGAAACTTGAATAATCACGCCAAAGGGATCTTGGATGATCCCGTAATAATCGGCAAATTCATTTTCCGTTGGTTGGGCGATGACCTTTGATCTAGAGTCAGATTGAATGGCATCAAAAAGAGTTTTCGCTTCCTCTACTGTACCTGTGGTGACACTAAACGAAAGGGCTTGGCCCATGGTTAAGGGCATAGAAGGATAAATCGGATTATCAACAATATTGAGTTGTGTGCCACCAATTTGCAAAACAGAATGAGAGATAAAGGTCTCTTCTCCTTTTGGTATAAGGAGCTCTGGGTCCATCTTTTCTTTAAACTGCTGGTTGGTGATTTTAAACAGAAGTTCTCCTTTAAAGACGGTCTGATAAAAAATCAGCCCTTCTTCGGCTTGACCATTTAAGTTCAAAAATAATGATAAGGTGATAGTTGTCATGTTAATGCCTCCTAATTATTTGGTATACTAAGCATACAATATAACGGTGTCATATTATGACACCGATGGAGGCAACTATGATAAAATCAGAAAGAATTAACCAAGAGCTGTTATTCCTTAGTGGCAAAACCCATTTTAACTTATCAGATATTATGAAAGAATTTAATATTTCAAAAAGCACCGCTTTACGTGACATGCAAGTGTTAGAAAGACTGGGGGTCCCTTTATACACGGAAGAGGGGCGTTACGGGGGCTACCGGTTAGTTCACCAGTCTTTATTGACTCCGATTTACTTTAACGAAAAAGAAATAGCCGCCATTTTTTTCTCGTTGCAATGTTTAAAATTCTTAGGCAATACCCCGTTTAAAACCTCTTACGAGCAGATTCATCAAAAACTATTAAAGACCTTTAGTCAGGAACGCCAAGAGTTTATTCTGAGTAGCTCGGATATGGTTCAGTATGAGGGCACGCAACAGATGGCTCCTGTCGAAAACCTAGAAGTGATTTTTCAAGCCATATTAGCAAATGAGTCCTTGGAAGTTCTATATCGACGATACGAGTCTATGAACAAACGCATTTTACCCATTCGTTTGACGATTATGGATGGTTTTTGGTATTGTGTGGCTTGGGACATAGAGAAAGGGGCTTGGCGCACTTATCGCTGTGACTATCTAGAGGTTATCAGCGTTCAATCTAGCGATCTTGTTTTTAATAAGGAACAGATTGCCGCCTCTTTTCAGATGCAAAGTCAAGAATACCGCAGGATGTCATTTAAAGTTAAACTAACCGCCAAAGGGAAAGACCATTTTTTAAGACGTCACTTTGCTAATATGACCTTGGAAGAACAGGAGGACCTTTATTTGACCGGGACCATCAACGAACAAGAAATGGACTTTCTGGTGACCTATTTACTAGGATTTGGAGAAGAGGCAATTATTATGACACCGATTTGCTTAAAAGAGGCTTACATTAAGCGGTTGAAAGAGATTTTGGCTCATTATTAACAAGGGAACATGACTAACATCATGTCCCTTGTGGGTCTCCTTTAATGACTGCCAGTCTCCAATCATTAATGCAGGCAAGAGTTTCACCCCAGCTTCCCTTAGTTCCTATTCAACATGAGGCTGCGTATCAATCATTATGAGACGTTGCTAGTAAAACTGTTGTGGAAGCGCCAAGGCAATTCTTGCAAGACATGTGATCCAGTTAACGTGAACGATCTGGTAACAGGGAATTAAGGGGACGAATGAGAAGAGAAGTCGTGGGTCAAGGGAACTGGAAAGTTGTTTATTTAACCGGCTCATAGTAAACTTAAGCCAATAAACACTTAATAGGGAGACTGAACAATGAATGTAACAGATATTATGACTGAATTGAAGGAATTGGGAACGACTCAGACTCGCAAAACCTTTACCACCCATGGGGCACCAGCCAATTGTTATGGGGTAAAGATTGGGGACTTAAAAAAACACTTGCTAAAAAAAGTCAAGCACGATCATGACCTTTGCTTGGCCTTGTTTGCGACAGGTAATACGGATGCTCAATATTTAGCCGGCTTGGGAATTGAACCCAAAAAGATGACAAAAGAGGAGATAAAGAGATGGTTAAGTCAGAGTCAGTGGTCGGCAATTGATGAAACCATCGTAGCAGGTGTTGCAGCTGAAAGTGAGGATGCTTTAGAACTAGCACGAGAATGGTTGGCACTGCCAGATGAACAATCACAAAATGTTGGCTGGTTGACTTATGGAAAATACCTGGCCCTTAGTTCAGACGATGAGATTCCCCAAGGGGAAGTGGAGAGGTTATTAGGGCGCTTAAAAAAGGAGATACATACGGCGCCTAACGCTATTCGTTACAGCATGAATCAATTTATTATTTATGTTGGCAGTTATTACCCTAAGTTGACGGCGTTAGCATTTGAGACAGCTGCGGACATTAGTGAAGTGGAGATTACCCTTGCCACAAAAGGCTGTCGTTTACCTAATCCTGCTGTGAAGATTCAGAAAGTCATTGACAGTAATCGCTTAGGCGTTAAACGCAAACGAATTATTTGTTAGACTTAGGCGATAGTGGGGGCAGATTAAATATCTGAGGGAGTTAAGAGTAATGACTTAAGACCATTAAAATAGACCATTCATGGACCTCTTTCCGTCCATGAATGGTCTATTTTTTTCTAGTTTGCCCTCAACTCGAGTGATCTTGAGGCAGCTAAAGTGCCATAATCAGCTACTAGCTTAAGCATGGCCATGATCCCCAAATGAAAGAGAGGAGTCTGCGCCAAGCATCCTTAATGGCTGATAGGTTCGTTGTGCCAGATTGCCCCCTCGTTCACCAACTTAAAAACCTTGTCCATTTGTCCTTGTAAGTAATAAACGATATTTTCTGTTGAAATTCGCTTTAGTTCCTTAATAGAGGTAGTGGAGTAAAAGGCCGCATGTGGGGTGATGAGCACATCTGATCGACCGACCAAGGGATGGTTGGTTAAATCAGGGGTCTCATCTCCTAATAAATCAAGGCCAGCCCCTTTAAGGTGACCTTGATCCAACGCCCAGATTAAATCTGCCTCGATGATACTGGCGCCACGTCCCATGTTGATCAAATAAGGTCGTTGTGTCATTTTTAGAAAATTTGACCGATTGAAAAGCCCCTTATTTGAGTCAGTTAAATTCATGTGATTGCTGATGACATCTGCCGTAGCGAAGAGTTTTTCCTGAGTGACAGAGGTGACGTTTAAATCAACCAATATCTTCTGGTCGATAAAAGGATCACAAGCAATGACGGTCATGCCTAGTGCTAAGGCTCGTTTAGCGACGGCTTGGCCAATTTTACCAAACCCTAGAATACCAAGAGTCATATCCTGTAAGCGAGGATTTGGTGTGACGTAATCAAAGCGCCATTGATGATGGTGATCAATATCATGACCATACTGCTTCAGATTTTTCACCAGTGACATCATCATCGCCATGGTAAATTCGGCAACGTCAATCGTCGAGTATTCACCTACTGGGCAAACACCAATCCCTCGTTGGGTGGCTGCTGACAGGTCCACATTGTCATAACCTGTTGCATTAAGTGAAATGACCTTTAAGCCTGGAGCCTGAGACATCGCCTCTTCATCAATTGGCATGAACGCCGTCAAAATAGCATCAGCATCGTGAATAACGTTAAAAAACTCTTGTCGTTTTTCATCACTGTACTCATAAATGACAATCTCGCAGTCGGGGAAGTGGGTTCGTAATAGCTGTTGCTCCTCGTCGTGGGTGGGCATCATGGAATCTGGGTAGTCCGAAATAACAATTTTCATCGGCTGCCCCTCACGATTCTCTTAAAACAGGGAAGGTCATACAGTGGGGGCCGCCACCTGCTTTGAGAATTTGTTCAAGGGGCAATGTGATAACCTCAAGACCAGCAGCCTCCATGGCTTGATTAACAAAGACGTTGTTTGCGATACCAAGTACTTTGCCATTGCCAAGGGCTTGCACATTACAGCCATGCTTTAAAATCAACTCACTGGGCACATCAATAATGGTATAGTCCCGCCGTTTTAGCATTTCCAAAAAGTCATAAGGGAGATCAAGAGTGGCGGCAAGACAGACTTTTTCAGCCACGATATTAAAAATCATATCCAAGTGCAAATTGGCAGGTGCAGCTGGCACCGCCACCACGGTATAGCCAAATTTTTCAAGTTGTTCTCTTAAATTAGCAACACCTGCCAAGTCAGTTCGATCGACAACGCCAAAGGCCAAGGTGTGCTCATCAATCATCCAAAAGTCACCACCTTCAAAACAACCGGCATTACAGCGGGCAATCACAGGAATCCCTAATTCTTTTAAGGTAGCTTCATATACCTCGGTTTCGCGTTGGCGTGCCGGATGTCGAAATTTACCGATAATTGCCCCTTCTTTCACCATGGCGCCAAAATCTCGGGAAAAGGTTTGGACTTCCAGTTCTTTATCAGGAAACATTTCAACGACGTCTACACCCGCCTCTTCATAGGCCGTTACCAGCGTTTGCCACTCGTCAACCATCCGCTCATTTTGCTCGGTCTCTCCTTTTGCCATCCAACTTTTGGTAATTTCATTAATCCCATTAAAGACATAATAAGTTGGGGGACAAACAATGACTTTCTTTAAGGGATTAGTGGCATTTTTAACATATTCAATTGTTTTCACAGGTATCCTCTCCATTCTTAGGTTAGAAACAAAACACTTACGAGTAACAGGCCGCAACAAACGAAAAAGAACAAGGCAATGTATGACCAAGTGGCCTTAAGCCAAGAGCCGTAATCCACATGAACTGCTTGAGTACAGGTCATGACAATAATTGAGGTAGGGGCAAATATTTTAACCAAGCCCAATGCCAGATTGTAGATAATCACCATGTTGGCTTCGGTTACCCCGGCAAAAACGGCCAGAGGCGCCATGATGGACATGGTAGCGGCGGCTAGACCTGTAGAGCTAGGAATAAAGGCCGCTAGTAAGAGGTAGACAAGAAAACAGGCAATCACAAATAACAACGGCGATAAGCTGCCTAATGTTTTTTCACAAGCGTTCAAGACGGTAGCGGTAATGTTGCCACTGGTCATTAGGACTTGAATGCCTCGAGCCAAAGGGACGATAAAAGCAGTTGACACCAGACTAGCAGCCCCTTTAATAAAAATAGTAATCGAGCGATCGATGCTGTATCCCATAATAAAGCCAGACAAAATGGTCATGACAATCAGCAAGCCATTGATTTCATTAAAATACCATTGACCAAGGGGGACTAAATCACTGCCGATTAAGGTGCCTAAAAAAGGCACTTGGGTAATCCAATCAGTGGCACGGTCGAAAAAGGTCCAATTAGCATTTAAGGAAGTCCAAGGAACTAAGGAAACAATCATAATCGTAAAGGTTAAGATAAAGATGAACAGTACTTTTTTTTGTCTCTTATTCAAGTTTGTTTGTTCCTCAGTGCTGGTAAATTCGCTGATATCTTGTTGGCGACGATAAAATTGAACCGATTTTTCCGGATGTTCTTTGATTTGTTTAGCATAGCGGCAAATCATCAAGGAAACGGCGCTTAATAAGACGATAAATATCGCTGTTCGCAAGATGATTCCTTCGCCGGGACTAATGCCGGCAATCCCTGAAGCGATACCAGTTGAAAAGGGGTTGACAATCGAAGCGGCACAGCCAGCTTGTGAGCCAAAAATAACAATCATCAAGGCCACAATCGTGTCTAATCCCAAGGCTAAAATAACAGGTAAAAACATCAGTAAATAGACAAATCCTTCTTCGTAAGCCCCTTGAACTGTTCCAAAGAGGCCCATGATAAACGTCAACAACGTAATCAATACAAAGTAATTATGCTGGTATTTCACAGCGACTCCTTTTAAGGCGATATTAATGGCTCCTACTTCGTCCATCATTTCTAAAAAACTACCAAAGAGCATCACATTTAGTGAAATCGTAATGGCCCCAGAAATTTGGGCATTTCCGACCATGCCGATGATTGGCGCCATCAAAACGTCCCATAGTCCTTGTCGATTAGCCTTGATGGGTGAGTAAGTACCAGCTAGGGCTTGACCAGCATCATTTAGCTGATAGTGACCACCGGGCACAATCCAGGTCAAGACAGCGACAATCAGCAAAACAAAGAAGATGATAACATAGGTATTAGGTGACTTAAACTTCTTTTTAGTAGCCATTAGACTCCCTCCTGAATAACTGTTCCGCGCTGAAAAAGAGGCTCACGAAGGCCAGCGATCGACGTGATGATCGCTTTGTTTGTTGGTTTGACCTCTGCAAAGCGAATGGCCGCTAGAACTTTAGGTAACATCGAGCCAGGAGGGAAGTGGCCCTCCGTCATCCAGTGAGATAATTCTTTAGTTGAGACATTGGCCAGCGGCTGTTGATTGGTTTTCCCATAGTTCAGGAAGACGCCATCCACAGCGGTTAAGATCAGCAACAGGTCGGCCTCAATTACTTCTGCTAAAAGTTCACTGGAAAAGTCTTTATCGATGACCGCATCCACACCGACTAACTGTTGCCCTTCTTGAATGACGGGAATGCCTCCGCCACCGCAAGCAATGACCAGCTGTCCTTTTTCCAGCAAGTCTTGAATGCTAGTCTTTTCGACAATGTCGAGGGGAAAAGGAGAGGGAACCACTCTGCGATAGCCTCGTCCAGCGTCTTCTTTCATGACATATCCCTGCTCGTTCACTAGGTGGCGGGCCTCTCGTTCTGAATAAAATAAGCCAATTGGTTTAGTAGGCGCCCTAAAGGCAGGATCCTCTTTAGCGACGACGACTTGAGTGAGACAGGTGCAAGCTTCTGTTTCCAGACCTTGCTTCTTTAATTCATTTCCCAGGGCTTGTTGCAAGTGATAGCCGATATAACCTTGACTCATGGCTGTGCACTCGGCAAAAGGCATCGTCTGTTGCTGGTTGTCCAGCTGTTGGAAGGCGTGATTGATCATGCCAACTTGGGGACCGTTACCATGAGTGATGACCACTTGATGGTCTGCTGTCAACGACACGATGTCTGGGACAATGGTATGAATGGCTTTTTTTTGGTCACTAACTGTTTGTCCTAAGGCGTTGCCTCCAAGGGCGATTACTAGTTTAGCCATAGTCTCCTCCTTAATCTGCAACAGCAGCCAAAATGGCCTTAATCGCGTGCATCCTATTTTCTCCTTGATCAAAAATAACAGATTGGGAACATTCCATAACCTCGTCGGTGACTTCCTCCCCACGATGAGCAGGCAAGCAATGCATAAATATGGCATCTGATTTGGCTTTTGCTAAGGCGTCTAGGGTAACTTGATAGGGTTTAAAAGACGCCTTTAAGTGAACAATCTCGGCCTCGCTTTGGCCCATGCTGTATTGAGACATACCATAAACAATGTCTGCCTGATTGAGGGCTTCATCAAAATCTTGGGTGAGGGTTATGACAGCTCCCGACAAGTGGGCCCGCCTGTTCGTTTCCGCCCAAATCAGTGGGTCGGGTTCGATTCCCTCAGGACAGGCCATCGCTAAATCAATGCCAAAAGAGGCGCAGAAAATCATCGTGGTGTAAGCCACATTATACAAGTTGCCAGCGTAACACATTTTTAGGCCCTTCAATTGTCCCTTTTTCTCGATAATGGTCATGATATCAGCAATCCCTTGTGTGGGATGTTCCAAGGCAGTGAGTCCGTTTATGACTGGGGTTCTCATCCATGCCGCACATTCTTCGACTATCTCATGGCCAAAGGTGCGGATAAACAACCCATCAAAATAACGATCTAAAATCCGAGCCGTATCCTTTAGTGGTTCGCCACGAGTCATTTGCAATTCGTCGGGGCGCAAGTAGACCAGCTTGATTCCTAAATCTGCTGCGGCACGTTCCAGAGCATTTCGGGTTCGAGTGCTGTTTTTTTCAAATAAAGCCGCCCAAACCTGACCTTTAAGGTATTCATGAGGTTCACGGGTCGTCCATTTACGTTTGAAATCCAAGGCTAAATCAGTGATGAACGTGAGTTCTTCCACGCTCATGTCTTTAAAGGCTAAATAGTCCTTTCCTTTAAGGTGGTGTCTCATTATCAATCTCCTCTTTTCTGTTTAATAGCTAAAATCACCAGTAGGTCAAACCAATACGTTATGACAGCAGTTACCAGATAAAAAAGCATCACAAGAGTGATCATGGCCACATCAATGGCTAGCAGTGGCAGGCCTACCATTGATCGAATGAGTTATTCGCTGAGCACACCCAACAAAAAAACAGCATTAGACAAAATCTGCCTAATGCTGTGTTCAATAGCGCATGAAAAAAGAGTATTTCAATAACGGTGTCTAAATTATGTCTTAAGGATATAGTAAAATAAGCCCCCAATCTGCTAGTTTATTTTCTGTTATTCCTAAAAAAATACTAGAAAATAGCCGCTAAATTGGTTACAATAAAGACACGCTAGCTTGGCTAGCCTATTGGCAACTTGATTGATTAGATTCCAGTCTAAGTAATCAGGGCTACAGGGGGAGTGTTTGAGACTCATCCTTGTAGTGCCAATTTTTTTGATTTAGTTGGTGTGATGCTTTATGCCGCCTATTGTACGATGTTTTGAAAACGTTGTCAACATTGAATTTATTAAATAACAACAAAATTGTGACAGATTGAACAATCGAGGGAGTCCAGCAGTGACCTGTGTTGAAGTAAGATGAACAGGCTGAACAATAAAAAACGCTGAAGGGTCGAATGAAGAGAAAAGCGTACGGGACCACTAGAAAAAAGGCGTCCAATCCAACCCTTAAGCCACCCATCCATTTTTTTCTTACGCTTATTCTAGGAGAGGCTATTATTTAGCCATCTTTTGAAGGACAATCTCTTTTTAATTGAAATCATGGAGGTAGATGATGGTTTAGTAGAGCACCTCATCTAACTAAACGTGAGGGGGGGCATTTAGACCAAACACCATATAACTTGAAAGAGCTTTTTTAGTCCCATTAAAAGCCTGTCTTTCACGATGCTATCAATGATGAAAAGAGAAGAGGCCATGTTTTGAGATAGTGATTTGCTCCCACTCATCTAAATCTGGCCACATAAAAAGAACCCTTCTACTGATAACCATCAGCCAGAAGAGTTCTTATAGTTGTTATTTAATAAAAAAAGACTTGACACCGCTTTCGACAGATTATACAATATGGGCGTTAAGATAAACCCACAATTACATAAATCCATTGGCTACTGCACTCGAGATTGGCGTCTCAAATGCAGTATGAAACCTTGAACAATCAGCACTAACTGACTAATCAAGCGCCAATAGTGTAGCGCCTAAGCGCTAACATCTTTATTATACTCAATTTGAACGGATTTTTCTAGCTGTTTTTTTGAGTTTCCTAAAGAAGGGGGAGTTTCTCCGTTGTTAAGCTTGGCCAAATGAGGATTTTTTCCCTTATAACTATTGAAGCGGTATTAGACATGATGTCTGATATGGCTTTTTTTCGTTCAAATGGACCGATCTGAATTTGGCTCAATCAAAGCTGACGAGCGTTGATTGAGTGCAGGGTTTATCTTAATGACGCAAGCACCGAGGAACTGAATGGGCACTCTTCATCAAGACAGTATTTGAGGTTATAGCTGTTTTGATGGATGGTGATACCTCAACAAGTAATGCGCTTTATCCAGACAAGTCGGTTGAAAGTAGGGGAAAGAAAAATCAAGGGAAGTCTTTTGAGTTGGGGGACTTCACAAGGATCATCAAGCTTCTCCTTGATTTTTCAACAATGGTATCTTGACAAGTATCACCCCACCCAACACGGACCCCAGCACAGTTTCAATCAGAATGTCAGGGAGTGGCCACTCCAAGTTATGCGGAAAGCAAGGTAGAGCGAGTTTACGCAGAGGTAAATGGTTTTAGACGTACGGTTAAGGAGTCGTTAGCGCAAGAGTAGTGCTAACGGCTCTTTTTCTGATAAAAGTGTCTGTGTAAAGGTTTGAGCGGATTGTGATTGCTTGTGACGTGAGTTATTTTGGCAGGAAAAAATCGGATAATAATCATATTCATCAGATATAGAGAAAAAAGCTTGAAAAATCTAATTAATGGAGAGTGTTATTAAAAAATAAGTGATAGCGCCTACTCTATTTTGTACAATGTGAACATTAGGAATGAGTCAAATCAGTAGATGTTTAAAGAATAAACTCGTCAATCCTATTTGTTAGAAGGACCATTATCTTGTTTAGAAAGTAAAGAAGGCTGGAAAAGTGAGGTAGCTATGAAAATTTATGTGGATATAACACGTCATATCAGGTTATGGGATTTAAACTACTATCAAAAAATCGCAGGAGTCTTTTTTGACAAAGTTTTTGTACATCACCCAGATGACGTGCTGGAGAAGGTTATAGAAGAGCTAGGTGAGTTAAGTGAGTTAAGGAACCTGCCGATTTGTGTTGTGTTAACAGCTAAAGGGGCGGCTGAATTGGTGGAAGAAGCAAAGGAAATAGGGGCAAATAGTATCGTCATTGAGTCGGAAAAGTTAATGCCCTGATTTGTTGAGGAGCGAGACCTGTTGCTTCTGAAATTAGTTCAACAGAAAGGCCTATTTCGATTGACTTGAGCGCTATTTGTTGACAAAGGCCAAGATTTTTAATTGATTCTCTGAGCCCCAGTTCGTATCCTTCTTTATATCCTTCTTCCCATGCATATCCACATATGGCCTTCTCATCTTCGCGAGCTTTTTCAATCACATCAATCATGTTTTTCCTCCATTTCCAAACCCTTATAAGCAAACACCCACGAGCAATCATGTAGATGAGTATGCTCGTGGGTTTAGTGTCTACAGCTCTTTAATACGGTCGATACTGAGCCCCGTT
>NZ_CAUQJB010000035.1:0-50089 GCF_963518325.1 uncultured Vagococcus sp.
CGTTGTCCGTAATCGACTCTGTAAAGCTCTGTAAGCCGATGTTAATCACTTTTGGCTTAACTGCTAATAACTCTGTTACTTTTTCAGACGCAATCGGCAAAGCATCTAATGAGCTCGCTATTTTTTCAGTGACTGATTTGGCAGCAAAATCTAAAGTATGCCCTGTTGCGCCAAGAGCAGTTCGAACCATTTGGACATTATTTTGACACATAACAACGCCAGCTTCTTCTAAAATTTCCACCTGTGACTCATATCCCTGTTTGTCTGCATCGGTTCCGACAATTACACCGACAAAAACCACATCTCGGTTTTGTTCTTGTAACTTCGCCTTAAGAGCTTTAATGGGTTCAGCCAAAGCCGTTGCCATATCCTCATGAGCACCATAACCAAGTACGATATCCAGCATGACAACCCCAACTTCTGGTTGCTTCAATACCTTATTAAGCTCTGTTACACGCACTTCAGGGTCAATCATCGGGTGAGGTCGTCCATTGGTATATAAATCATCACCTAAATCCATAATTTCATGTGGGCCATTTTGCATAATAAAACCTTCTGCATGAGACGTTTCAGGTAAGTTTAACGCATCTTGTAATAAAAAGGCCGCTTCATAAGCAAGTGTACCACCAGAATAAAGGCCTTTGATTCCACTGGCAGTTGCTTTTTTGATTATTTTGGCAGGGGCTGGTGTATACTCAACCGCCTCTTTAAGGCTGATTTTTGTCGCTAATTGAGCGGCTTCTTCCAGTGTGTAAGCGTGATACAAGTTTTCCTCATGAGACTCCGGCTTTGATCCAAGGAACAACGTCACAACTGGTTTCGACACTTGACGCAAGACATCTAATACCTTAGTAGCAACTTCTTTTGCTGGTGGCTTCGAAATCACCACGATAACATCCGTATCTGCTGAATCATTCAATGCGATAATACTGTCAATCATTGTTACAGCGCCGACTTCAGTTGATAAATCGCGCCCACCAGTTCCAATGGCGTTCGTCACCCCTTGTCCATAACGATGAATTAAGGTCGTCACTTCTTGAATACCTGTTCCTGAGGCTCCAACAACGCCAATCGTACCTGGACGAACATTATTGGTAAAGGCCAACGGCAAGCTATGAATAATTCCTGTACCACAATCCGGACCCATCACTAAAAGCCCTTTGTCATGTGCTTTTTGTTTTAAACGCGCTTCATCTTCAATGGCCACATTATCACTAAAAACAAAGGCATGTAACCCATTGTCCAAGGCTTTTTCAATTTCCAAGGCAGTGTAGGCACCTGGAATCGAGATTAATGCCACATTGGCATCTGGTAAAGTTTTCAAGGCTTTTTCCCAAGTATTGATGGTTTCTTTGACCTCTCCTTCACTTTCCTTTTGACTGTTGAGTTCTGAGTCAATTAAATCCAGGACTTCTTGCGTATCGTCTTCAGATTTAACTTCAAGCATGACTAACATATCATTAGCAGTTGCATCCGCCATTTCTGGCGTATCAAATCCGCCAGAGACTAAAATATCTTTATTGGCAGGTGTTCCCATCATAATAGAGACCCGCTCCACACTTGGTAGCTGATTTAATTTACTTGTTAAAAGCATCAAGACAACTGAGTCCTGATAACTATTTTTCATAATAATCGTTTGTAACATATTCCCACTCCTTTTACTTTATGGTCCCGTTGTCCTAAACACTTCACTTTGCTTCGATCTCATCAATTTCTATGCACTGTCGTTGTTCTAGCATTTTAATACGTAGAGACAAGGGACAACGTAGTAAAGTGCTAAGAATTGAAGGTCTACGCATTAAAAATGCTAGAGTTAAGGCACTCCTTTTACTTTATGGTCCGTTGTCCTAAACACTTCACTTTGCTTCGATCTCATCAATTTCTATGCACTAAAGAGCTAAGAATTGAAGGTCTACGCATTAAAAATGCTAGAGTTAAGGCACTCCTTTTACTTTATGGTCCGTTGTCCTAAACACTTCACTTTGCTTCGATCTCATCAATTTCTATGCACTAAAGAGCTAAGAATTGAAGGTCTACGCATTAAAAATGCTAGAGTTAAGGCACTCCTTTTACTTTATACATTTTTTATAATGTCTAAATCATTTTAGTCTTTATTTTTCTGCAAAGGTATCCGAATGATCATATTTATCAGAATGAACGGTGTCACTTACTAAGTAATCATAAATTTCTTTGACAATAGGAATGCCTTTAGCATCGCTTTCTGCTTGTACTTTTTCAGCTAATTCGCCCGGGTAAAGGACTTGATCAAAGCCTTTGGTCGGCTGATTTTGATGTAATTCATCAATCATAGTAGATAGATTATCTTTAAATTGGTCCAAATCAGTAAAGTAGGCTGGGTTTATAACAATATGTAAATGCCCTAAATTACGGCCCTCCGACAAATCTGAATACATCGAACTTACATGTTTACCAAATGGTAACCCAAGTAAACTTCCTGATAAAATATCGACCATCATCATTAAGCCATAGCCTTTTGGACCAGCTATCGGCAGTAAGCCCTGAACTTTATGGGGATCAGTAGTCGGTTGTCCTTCACCGTCTACTGCCCAATTGTTCGGAATTTCTTGATGTTTACTACGAGCATCTAATATTTTCCCCCAGGCTTGAACCGTGGTGGCCATATCAAAAATAATCGGCCGTTCGCCTTTAGTCGGCGCACTAAACGCAATAGGATTAGTTCCAAAATAAGGTTCCGTACCACCAAAAGGGACAGCCATCGGATCTGATTGACAAACTGTTAAGCAAATCAAATCTGCTTGAGCGGCAATATCAGCGTAATAAGATAACATACCACTGTGGCCCATTCTCGAAATGCCAACAATTCCAACACCGGTTTCTTTTGCTAGCTTAATGGCGTGAAATAGCCCTTCTTTGGCCGCCACGTGTCCAGATCCATTGTCTCCATGAAAAATCCCTGTGCTGGGACCAGTTTGTTCGAACTTAAAGTCAGGGGCTAATGTCAACCCGCCTTTGGCAATTCGCTCTGCGTAATATTCCACACGCACAGCTCCATGGGAATGAATACCACGAGCATCAGCATATCGCAAATGACTTCCAACTTCATCCGCATGTTCTCGAGGCAGTCCAGCTGCTTGTAATTTGCGACTGACCAGTGATTCTAGTTCTGTTGCTTCTAAGTATACTAATTCTTCTGACATGTTAATCCTCCTAATTAAGAAAAGCTTTTCGATTCGTAGTCTGGTAAATGGTCTGTTTCCAAAGAGGTAAAAGTGAAGAGCTTTCCGAGAGCTAATTCTCTCGAAAAGCTCTATCCTTTAACAAGATGGCATCAGCTGACTACCAGTCTCAGATCTACAGTTCCACGTCGCGATTACAGTCTTTAGAATATAAATAACTCAAAGGTGCATTACGTCCAACTGAATAACAAGCTTGTAAATTATAAGCGCCCATAAAGATGTAATCACCTTTTTTCACAGGAACCCAGTTATTGTCGAGATTGTACATGCCTTCGCCACTTAATAACAGTGCACCATGTTCCTGATAATGAGTCTCGATGTACCCATGAGAACCACCTGTATCGAAAGCTAGAATATGAAAATTCATGTCAAAATTTAAATCTGTTGGCAATAGATTTTTGAAATTAACGTCTGTCATGCCTTCATAAGCTTCGCCTTCAACCTCATTAGAATTGCCAGAAACAACGTAAGGTTCATAACCATCCGCTGGTTGATATTTTTTCTTGTAAAGGAACGTTTCAGTTGCGACAGACGAGTGATTAACAAACGTTAACTTCTCAGTGGGCGGGCAATAAACATACCCTCCTGTTGTCAAATCAAAGGTCTCCTGACCAACGGATACTGTCAATTCACCAGTCATCACATAAATAAATGTTTCAATGCCATTCCCACCAAACCCTTGGTCATTTTTTCCACCGGGTAACACATTACACACGTAATCCACGAATGTTGCGCCTAATTTAGGTGTGGCTAAAATTGTCATTTCGCAATTATCAAAGCCAGGAAGAACATTCTTAACTAGCCCATTGGGTGGGATAATCGCAAAGTTCCCTCGTTCAATTACCGCTCGTGATGCTAATAAATCTGTTGGATACCCCATCTCATTTGTCTTGTAACCCATGTCAATACGCCTCTTTCATTTACATTTTAAGCATTTGCTTTTTTTCTATTTGTTATGACAAACAACACTGTTGCCACAACTAAAATCACCGCTGAAATATAGAAGCCCATAATTTTCGAGCCAGTATTATCAGAGATTAAACCAGTTAAGGCTGGTGCAATAACGGATGAACTCATACCAAAGAAATTGAATACGCCAAAAGTGGTTCCATAACTTTCTTTTGATGCACTGTCGGCAATGTAAGAAATAATAATTGGTTCTACAGCCAATTTACCTAATAATCCATACAAAATTAAGGCAACTAATAAAATACCTGAACTTGGTGCCAAAACAGTTAGTAACAACATTAAGGCTGCTGCAATTTCTAAAACAAAGATAAAGCTGATTTTTTTGTCACGATTTTTATCTGACAATCGACTGAAGAACAATGCACCTGGAATAGCTGAAAAGGCCACTAATGCCGATGAAAACCCAATCGCCAATCCTTGAAATCCTCTTTCTTCTTGCAAGAAGGATGGCAACCATGTTACGACCATATAATAGCCATAACAAGTACCAAAATATAACAAGTAAGCTGTAATCATTTTCAAACTGAACAATTGTTTCATATTAGTCTTGCCTTGCGGTTGCGTATCTTCCACTACTTCTTTGCTAGTAGAAACAGGTGCAACCTGGCCTGGTTTAATAACAATCGCAAAAACTGCTACCATCGCAAGGATTGCCACCACACAGATATACATCATCGTTTGCCAAGGCATACCAAACTGTTTAACAATCAAACTTGAACCGATTAAACCAAATCCCATCCCCACTGCTGATCCACTGTTAATGATGGCAGTTGAAAGCCCCCGACGCTCAGCAGGAATACTTTCAGACGAAAGTGAGTATGCCGCTCCGTAATAAGAACCACAACCGATCCCAGCTAAAACACTACCGATGTAGATACCTGTAATGGACGTTGCCGTTGAAATAAAGAAGGCGGCTACAGCGAATAACAGGAATCCTGGAATTAGGACTGTTTTCTTCCCTAATTTATCGACTAAAATCCCAGCTGGTATTTGCATACCCGTATAACCAAAGAAATAACAACTTGAAATTAGACCCATTTGAGCATTTGAATACTTACCAATCGTTGCTTGAATTTCCGGGAAAAGGGGTGTTAGTGCTGAACGATAAATCCAAATCGTCACCCAACCTAAACACAACATAATAATTACTTTTTGCCAATACTGTAGGCCCTTCTCCTGGGGGCTTGTGCTAACATTTTCCATCTATTTCTCCCTCACTCTCTAATCTTCGTACGCTAATTTATGAATCGATGCAATTAAAGCTTTCAGACCTTCGACTAAATCTTCTGTTTTGGTTGCTTCGGCTGGGTTGTGGCTGATGCCGCCAATACTTGGAACAAAGAGCATTGCCGTGGGAACATTGACTGCAAAAATTTGTGAATCATGACCAGCACCACTGTGCATCACTTGGAAATTTAAACCAGCTTCGGTACAAGCGGCCTCTAAAACATCCACGATTTCTTTAGACATTGGAGTTGGCGCTTCATCCATCCAATTTTCAATCTCTATTTTAATCCCCATTTTTTCAGCAGTTACTTTCATGTCTTCTTCAATTTCTTTAGTGAACGCTGCAAGTTCAGTTGCGTCAGTGTGGCGGCAATCCATTGTAAACATCGTATGACCAGGTACAACATTGACAGTATTAGGTTGAACTTCCACATGACCAAAAGTTAACACCAACGGATCTCCCAAGTGATGTGCTTTCTCAATTGCCTCATTAATCATCTTGCTCATGGCATAAACCGTATCCTTGCGGTATCCCATCGGCGTCGTTCCCGCATGATTTGACTCACCTTCTAAGGTGATGTTATAGCGCTTTTGTCCGACAATACTGTTCACAACACCTACTTGTTTGCCAGTTTTTTCTAAAACAGACCCTTGTTCAATATGAATTTCCACAAAGGCTTTAATGTCTTTACGCAGTACTTCATTTTCATCTTTAAAATCAAAGCCAGCATCACGCATTGCATCAACAAATTTAATACCTGCTGCATCAGCAGCTTCAAGTACATCTGCTTTGTTGGCAATCCCCCAGATATTTTTACTGCCCCAGAAAGCGTAAGGAAAACGACTGCCCTCTTCTTCCGCCATTGAAATAACTTCCACACTCCGCAATGGCTGTCCGTATTTTTCTGTTAAGTATTTTACTGCTAAATAAGACGCTAAAATACCAAATTGACCATCCAACGCTCCACCGTTAACCACTGTGTCCACATGAGATCCTGTCATAATGGTTTCCATTGGGTATTTACTGCCTTCAATTCTTCCGAACAAATTACCTACAGCATCAAATGATGTCTTTAAACCAATTACTTCAAATTTTTCCTTTAAGCCATTTTGAGCAATTTGCCAGTTTTCATCATATAAGAGACGAGTTGTGCCACCTGTTGGGTCAGCACCGATTCCTGATAACCATGCCACATGTTCTTCCACTACTAAGTTTAAATCATTCATTCGTTCGTTCCACTCCTTTTTTCTTATGGGTCCCTTGTTTCCAAGTTCTAAAACCTTAGAACAACGGGATGACTTAAATTAATTGACTTCTAAAGTGTAAGCCTTTTACAAATAGTTAGCATTAGCTAATAACACTAAAAAGTAGGTCTACTTTTAGCTATTATGACCAAATGCCTTTTCACATAGTAATTCCAACAAACTCTTACAGCCCTGTGATTCCTAAAAAGATTGTGTGTTTTTCCGAACATTATTTTATAAAGTTATTTTTCTTTTGTCTGTTTTGAACAAGGTTTATTTTCTTCTTTGGCATTTTCACTTATATCATCTGGAAAACGCTTCATGGTATTATTTCTATATATCCTATATGATGCTTCTTAAAAGAGTAATGAATACGATCGACGCATAAAAGTTCATAGTTGTATAAATCGGAAGGAGCTTGATAAAATGAAAGTTTGGAGACGACTGGGAACAACCAATCAAATCATGGTGATGTTAGTAGCTGGAATAATTGTTGGCCTTTCTGTGGGTGAAGCAGTTGCCCCGATTAAAGTTGTAGGTGATATTTTTTTAAGATTAATTCAGATGTCAGTTGTTTTACTTGTCATGGGGGCAGTAATTGAAGCAGTTGGTAGTTTATCTCCTAAGGATTTAGGTAAATTAGGTTTGAAAAGTTTAGCATGGTTCATGTTTTCAACTATTATTGCAGCAGCCGTTGGCATCGTTTTTTCACTATTTATTAACCCAGGGAAAGGCCTATCCCTTGTGAGTGGTGCCGAGACAATCACCCCACCAAATACTCAGATTGATGAGATGATTATCGAATTTTTTCCAACTAATGTGATTACATCAATGGCAGAAGGAAATATGATTCAAGTGATCATCTTTGCCATCCTTTTCGGTATTGCGTTGAGTTTTGTTCAGAAGGAACAAGGGGACTCAAAACTTTTAACCCTACTCCAAGAGTTTAACAAAATTATCATCCAAATGGTAACCTTTATCATGACATTGGCTCCTTTCGGTGTTTTCGCCCTAATTACATGGGTCACAGGCACCATCGGATTTAAAGTAATCTTGCCACTCGGAAAATTTCTTTTAACCTTTGGTCTAGCTACACTCTTCTTTTTATTTATTTGGTTTGTTTTTGTAGGCTTCTACGTCAAGGTTTCACCTTTGCTTATCTTAAGTCGGATGAAACGGATACTAATTGTTGCCTTTACCACAACCAGTTCTGCTATAACTTTGCCTGTTGAAATGGAAGATGCTGAATCAAAGCTAGGCATCTCCAAAAAAATCACTAAGTTGGTGTTACCTCTTGGTTTAGCATTAAATAGCAATGGGCTAGCAACCTTTTTAGCCGTTGCTTGTATCACCTTAAGCCAAGTCTATGGTTTGCCAACAAATCCTTCATCCATCATCAGCATCATTCTGCTGTCCACTTTGGCTACCTTAGGTACAGTTGTTGTTCCTGGAGGAGGTCTAGTCGCACTGGCTATCGTCGTTCCTAGTATGGGGATTCCAGTTGAAGGGATTGCTCTTTTAGCAGGAATTGATTGGTTCTCTGGCATGTTTAGAACGGTCTCCAACGTTGCTGGCGACACGACGATTGCCTTAATGGTGGCAAAGGATGAAAATGAAATTGACCGAAATATCCTATCCTAGCAAAAATAAGCCTTTAAAATAGTGATAATACGCAAAAAAAAAACACTTCACTAACTGAAGTGTTTTTTGCTCAATTATCAATAACATCTAAAACTGAATAACTCCTCTGATCAAAACGACTGCGGCTGCGGGAATAATCAATGATTTTACCGTCTTTTAAATAAATAACCTGATCCAACTCCAAAATCGGATCACAATCACCACACTTTAAAAATTCTCTGTCGTAATCGTCGGGACGGTCCGCCTTAATATTTCTTAAGGCTCCGGCAAAGCCTAAACCTAATTCTTGATGAATATAGTCATAAATTGATTTTTCCAAAACCTCCTCAGTCAAATTAATCACGATGTTAGTCGGCATAAAACTATGTTCAATGACATAGGGACTGCCATCTACAATTCGCAAACGAATAATTTTGTATACGGGCTGATGAGCATTAATCATCAATCTTTTTTGTACCAACTCATCGGGAAATTCCACATTAAAATAAATAATATGGCTTTTCAAATCCCGCCCTTTCATTTGAACGCTTAGTCCCTCGTAGTCTTTTGCCGAATAATTTTCCGCCCCTAGTAAATCATTGTTCAGCACACGAGTTCCTGCCCCTCTTTGGCTGTATACCAACCCCTCCATGGTCAAGATGTTCACGGCTTTTTTTATCGTGACACGACTAACTTGAAATTCTTCTACCAGATCAACTTGGTTAGGCAACCAACTATCAACAGGATAGTCACCATCCTTAATCCGCTTGCGAATGACATTAGCAATTTGTTCATATTTTGTCACCCTGTTCCCCCACCTCTCAACTGAAAACGCTCCCCATAAAGCTTAATTAACTTGTAAGGGGTGCCCTCCGATATACCCACTTCTATTATACCCAACTATTTAACTACTCACAATTCAATTACTGACTAAACGAAGAAAAAGAACAGAAAATTCAGCTCAGCGAATTTCCTGCTCTTTTAGTTGCGACTAAAGCGAGTCGTTCTCTAAATCAACTCGACGTGATTCTTGGATTTGTGCCATCTTAACAAATGGTAAATAAATCAGCACTGAAATCAATAGATTGACGGCTGCCAAAACACCACCTGCTAAACTTTGAGTCGCTAGAGCACCACCAATAATGGGTGGTGTCGTCCAAGGCGCGATAATAGTCGCAGCCGGCACTAAACCGACGGCTGTTGCAAAATAGGCCACTGTGACTAAAACTAAAGGTGTTAACACATACGGAATAAATAATAATGGATTTAAAACAACTGGTAACCCAAACATAATGGGTTCGTTAATCATGAAGATCCCAGGTGCAACAGACAATTTTGCGACAGTCATATAAGCTTTATGTTGACGAGCCACTAGGAAAATGGCGATAATTAACCCTAATGTAGCACCCGTCCCACCTAAGTTAACAAACGAGTCAAAGAAAGGTTTATTGACAATATAAGGCATTTTTTGGCCCGCTTCTAATGCTTTAACATTGGCTTCAATAGCTGGAATATTAATCGTTTGCATAAATGGATCGATAATATTCGCCCCATGTAAACCAAAGAACCATAAGAAAGCTGAGATAAACCCTAACAATAAAGCCGCTGGATAAGAATTCGCTAATCCCATAAAAGGCTCTTGAACTAATTGATAAAAGGCTGTTACCAAGCTTGTAATGCCAGCTGCTTGGAATAAAGCAGTTATAAACGCAAAAATTGATACGGTAATCATTGCTGGGAATAAGGCCGCAAACGAACGGGACACTGCTGGTGGGACACCGTCCGGCATGTTGATAACCAATCTTTTATTATCAGCTAAGCGACGGAATACTTCTGTTGATACAATGGCAACAATTAACGCTAAGAAAAGCCCCTGAGAACCTAACCCGGCATTGCTTAGAACCCCTTTATCATCTGGGGCTAAAGCGCCTAATGAAAAGAAACTTGAAACAGAGATAACACCACCAGCTAGGGCATCTTTACCATAGCCTTTTGTTAAATTATAGGCAACGGTAAAGGCTATCAATAAAGCTAAAATTGAAAAAGTGCCATTGGCTAAATTATTACCAAATGCCTGCCATTTACCTTCACCAAACAGGTTATTCATAAAATTAATATACGGTGGAATCGGAAAATTGTTAATCAGTACACCAAACGAGCCTAAAATCATCAATGGCATTGTGACGATAAACCCATCTCTAATCGCAACTAGGTGTCGTTGGGCGCCAATTTTCGCAGCCACTGGGATAAAGTGCTTTTCCATAAATGCGATAAATTTATTCATCTCTAGTTCTCCTTTTTGTATTCTTTGCTTATACTTGTGTCACAAAGAATAGTGTTAGTTACTATTTGACCCACTTCACTACTTCAATACTACTTTGTTATTCCTTTGCGCGAAGAACAACTAATTGAAATCGATTTCTTGTTTATTGTATCATCATCTGTTAATAATGACTAGTCATTTAACTCACTGGGTCGAACTTTTCTTTTATTGATGGTTTAATCAACAAAATAAGCAATGGCTTAACCGAAAATTCGGCTGTCACTGCTTATTTTGACAATGGATTTTTTCTCTATTTAGCTTTCGCTTCGACAATTAAATTAATTTTACTCGTCAAACAAGTCTGGAACGTCACCCGCTCACCGCCAGAAGTTCCTGTAATACGACTCCAGTAGTTGACGCCGTTAGTTATTCCTTTGGCATAATCATCCACTTTGTATATGGCGTTAACCACATAGGTTTTAGCTGCCCCCTTACTGTCAGTTATTACGATTGATACGCCGTTCTTAAGGCTTATAAGCGAGTTAAAGGCACCTGGATTATGCCCGATAAAATGAGTATTACTATTATCCGTACCCGATTGAATCGCTTTACCTCCCCATGTAGAAGCCAGACTATTTGGATTACGGTTAATCACAGCCTGTCCATTTCCCTTACCAGCATTTTGATAAGAGATGGTTTTCCCTAAAAACTTAATGACTTGTTTTTGGACAGTAGCAGTCCGAGGCAGAGTGGTTTCACCAACGCTCTCCACAGCGGTAATCATAGTTTCTGGCAAAGGCGTCCCTCTTTTCGAAGTGGCATGAGACACACCAAGCTCTGATAAACTATTTACTAATAAACTTCCAAACAACGTGCAAGTAATAATCAGTCGTTTTCTATTCATTTTTTCTCCCTCATTTCTAGTTGATGAGGCGCGCCTTTTTTGCTAGCAATCTGTTAAAGTGTTTCATGGGTTACTAAATACTTAGCTTTGTTATACCCTTATCATAACGTCTATCTAAAACAACGAAGTTGACTAAGGAAACTTCCTCATTAAACCCTCATAAAAGAGCCAGATTTTCTACAAAAGCTGCCTTTGCAGACCAAATAAGTGATTAGTCACTGATTAACGCACCAAAAGCACTGCTTCTTGCTGAGTTTCTTCTTGATAATCAATTATTAGGTTATTTAATGTTTTAGTTAAGGTCCACTCGGGAACTTGTTTAACATCTTCAAAAGTAAGTCAGCTTAGCGTTGATCCGATGTTATCACTTGCTTCAGCATAATCCAATTCTTTATGAAACATTTCCATACTAGTAACAGTTATTTTAAGTGGTTCTTCTACAAATCGGACTATTTCCACTTCATCTCCTGAACGAACAACGCCGCGTTCGACACAACCTGTTGACGCTGTCCCTCTCCTAGTAATCGTAGAGATATCTTTGATCGGCATCATAACTATCTAAGTATTCACTTACTTTTTGAAAGTAAATCATTAAAAAGGATTGATTCCTTAAACGGCTTAAACTTGAATCATTAAGAGCAGAAAGGATCTAAGTTCTGACCAAATTTGTTACAATCGACGTAGAGTTTCGATACTAACTGCTTTCAGTTCACTACTGAAATTACTTTCATACAGCCTGAGGACCTTGTTTTTTGGCATGTTTGCGCCTAAGACTATTTTTTTACAACCTCTCGATTCACTGTCTTTGTTTTACGTTTACCTTTGGACTTTGGTGTGTTAAGCAATTTCCTTCATCATTTCTAACTTCGTGCGGGTCACTTTGTTTGGCGACAACTCCCGCGTCTGGACGTGTACCAGCCAGATAATTGCCATGGCTGACTCACCAAAAAAAAGAGTGTCTTTTCAGACACCCTTAGTTACAAAACTGCTTGCAAACTTTTAATATACTTGCGAGCTTTGGCTAATCCTTCATGTTTAAGCAATGCCATAAAGTGTGAACCAATCACCACCCCATCAGCACCATGCTCACAAACTTCTGCCACATCTGCCGCTGTTTTAATACCGAACCCTACGTAGATTGGTTTATCACTTTGGCTACGAACAAAAGGAATCGTAATTTGATAACCAGTTGGCACATGGTTAAAGGTCCCCGTTTTGCCAAGACCACTCATCACATAATGAAACTGAGAACTATGATTTAGCTTATCTTTACAATCATCAAGTGTCATCTGTTCATTGAACAATTGAACCAATCGAGGGCTATCGTTGATACTTATAAACTGATCCACACACAATAAGCCATCATAAAGCTTCTCTGGCAAGGCCAATATATCGAAATACTCAATTCCAGACTTGTATGTCATCAGTGTTACTTCAAAGTTGTAACGACTACGAATTT
Organism: uncultured Vagococcus sp.; assembly: GCF_963518325.1. Taxonomy (NCBI): domain Bacteria; kingdom Bacillati; phylum Bacillota; class Bacilli; order Lactobacillales; family Enterococcaceae; genus Vagococcus; species uncultured Vagococcus sp. Next base: position 12,906 of record NZ_CAUQJB010000035.1, read on the forward strand.
CTTCTAAATGTCTCTTTAGATTAGCCGGCGTTAAGCCTAACGCCAGTACTTCTCGATGACTCTCCTGAATAATTTCACCGTCCATATAAGGCTCTAATACAGGCACACCTAACTCTACCACGTCTACTTGACAGTCGTTTAGCATATCCAATGTCTGATAGAACTGTTCCTCATCAGGATACATGAATGTCAGATAAATCACTAATTTTTTCATTTATAAAGCTCCAATCACTTTCAGAATAGCTCCTAAAATTGGGCCGTAAAAAGCATAGTCCGTCTCACTTAATATGCGCATAATTGGCTCATAAGCCCCAACCATTGGCAGTAAGAATGCCTGACCAATTATGAGAATTAACCCATTAACAAAGGATCCAATAAAAGCGCCACGGCGACCACCTGTGGAATTCCCAAAAATCGCTGTAATCGCACCTGTAAAGAAAGTCGGTATCAGCGCTGGGAAAACGGCAATCGGGTAATTTACCATAGCTAAGGCAGCCATCCCGATGAATCCTGCTAATAAACTAACTAAAAAGCCAAAAATAACTGAGGTTGGATAATTTGGAAACAACAATGGAATATCCAACCCTGGAACAGCATTGGGAATAACTTTATCAGCAATACCATGGAATGCTGGTATAATTTCTGACAAGAGCATCCGTACACCTGTCAACAAGACCGTAATCCACAAACCAAATTGCAAACCGTTTAACAATGAGAACGTCACAATATCCTGACCATTTGAGACATTAGCCATAATCCAACTTGGACCCGCCAAAAGTGAAATAATCAAAAACATCAATGTCATAATAACAGTTAATGCGATAGTCATTTCACGTAAAAAGTTTAATTTTTTCGGTAATTTAATGTCTTCTAAGTCGTGATCTTTATTGCCAAAAAGTTTACCTAACTTAGCTGCAATCCAAATCCCTACCGAACTCGAATGAGCCAAAGTAAAACCTTCTCCGCCTTTGACATCCTTCATCAAAGGTGCCACATAAGCACAAGACAACGTTAGGTACAGACCTAATAAAATAGAACCAATGACAACAATCCATAAAAAACTTAAGTTGGTTCCGTATTTTAACAACGCTGCCATCATTCCTGAATAAAAGAACGAAACATGAGCCGACAAATGGACATATTTAAAGCGAGTGAACCGGGCCAATAAAATATTAGTTAAAAAACCAAAGGCAAAAATCAAGGCCATTTCACTGCCAATGCCTTCCATACTTGCACCTGAGGCTGAAGCCAAATCTTGTACTGCCACATTCAAATGAAATAATTTAATTAACATCGGCTGCAAGGGCAAGAGCGCCACACCAAGTGTTTGGCCCCCGGTATTAACTAATAAAAAGCCAATCATGGTTTTAATAGCACTTGACACGATTTTTTCAACTGGTGTTTTTTGAGCAACCAACCCGATAATCACCACTAAACCGATCACGAACACCGCTTGTCCCAGAACATTATTGATGATATACATTATTATACTCATATCTATCCCCTATCTCTCTAACGAAGCTGCCCCCCCAAAAAAAAAGTATTTCTAGCAGCTCGATTTTTAACTATTTACCTACTTTGGCAATGGCTTTCAACAACTCTATTTTCAAATAGGCTTTATCCATCATATTATCAATACGGACAATTTCTGCTGAAGAATTCCGTAACACATCAGCAAAGTCTGATGTGGTTACCACAATGTCATAATTTGCTGCGTCAACAGTACCGATATCAGAGGCATCCACTTCCGCATCTTTACCTTCTGCCGATAAAATTTGTTGGGTATAGAGTCGCAACATCATACTGCTCCCTACACCTGCTCCACAAACAGTTACAATTTTTAACATACTATACATCCTCCTTAATAATTGTCATGACTTCTGCTGGCGTTGTTGCCGCTAGAATTCGCTTAACATTGTTTTGATTGCCTAAAATATCCACTAATTCAGACAGAGCTTGCAAATGGGACTGATGATCAACGGCACAAAGGCCAAAAATGATTTGCACAGGATCATTGGTCGGATGACCGAATACAACTGGCTCAGCCAATGTTACCAAACTAAAGCCGATGTCTTTTGCGCCATATTCAGGACGGGCGTGAGGCATGGCAATTCCCGGTGCAATCACAATATAATTGCCGTTCTCTCTTAAATTATCAATCATTGCGTCAATATAAGTTTCTTCTACTAAATCTTGTTGAAATAATAGCTGACCACATTTTCTAACAGCCCCTTCTTTGTCCGTAATAGGCTGATTAACAGCAATTAGCGCTTCGTTTAAAACTTCGATCAACATAGGGTCTCTTACTCCTTTATATCGTGGTTTGTCGGGATTGGGTTGTAAATAAGCTTTCAGCTCTACTTCTAACTGATCCCGCTTGGTTATCTGAGCATTACGGTCAATAATGGACAAAATTCGGTCTAAATCAACCTCAGTATCAATTGCCATCATGACTTGTTTGAGACGTTGAATGTCTTTATTTACTAAAATAGGACTAACTTTAACCACTTGAACATGGTCTCGTTGTAAATCAACGGTCGAAATAATTAAATCAATCTCATATTTGTCTAAAATACGGTCAACATCTCTTGAGGAATAGGAGCCAATTAGTGTCATATCGAAAAGGGTTTCAATTTGTGAGGCTAATATCTGAGATGTGCTAATTCCAGAGGAGCAAACAATCAGAACACGCGGTTTTACTCGCTTATAATTTTTTTGACGCTCTACTGCCCCTGCAATATACATCGTCAAGAATGAGATTTCGTCATCATTAAACCCAACATTTAACTGCAACTCCAACCATTTTACGTTAACTAATACTGAAGCATGAATGTCTTTATAGGACTGACGAATTTGTTCAAGCATCGGATTAGCCACACGTTCTTTTGCTATCATTCGATAATAGGCAGGTCGTAAATGTGCCAGTAATCCTTGAAACAGACTTTGATCTTTTAATAAATAAGTCCCTATGTCTGCTGCGACTCCTTGCAAAAACTCATAAGTGCCAATTTGTAACGGTACCCAAATATCAATCAACCCATTTTGAGTCATATCGGCATGAATGCTGCTGCTCATCAGTTGCAAGGTTAAGTAGTTAATTTCACCAATCGAAAAATGAACGTCACATAATTGCGTCAATTTATGACTAAGAATTGAAATAATTTCATATTCCTTACTGATGCTCAGCTCAGCCATCTGTAATTCAATACCTTGAGATTTTTGCTGACGGTTACGCGCAATCGCCATGGCAACATACAAACGAAACTCTTCATAAGAAACATCCGTAAATCTAAAATTCAACTCTGTTTCAATTTCGCTTAACAAAAGATCTAAATGAGCTAATTCATCCTGACTGACAAAGCTGGCTAATACAGTTTTTGATTCCTGGAAGTTTCCACCTAAGTTATCCACGTATAGACTAACCATTGCTCGCCGCTTAGCCAACTCTTTTCCTTGAACTATCAATCCTTGATAGGGGTAACTGTCTAAGCTAAGCTCCTTGTCTTGAAAAAAAGGTTTCACTTCCTGTAAATCATTGACGATTGTATTGCGAGAAACCCTAAAGTGATTGGATAATTCATCAATCGTCACATAACCATGTTTAAATAGCAATAAGGCTAAGAGCCGACTACGTCTGATAGCCGGTTCTAAATAATCCGACTGGCCATTCTCTAATAACTGAATGATGTGATTGAATAATTGTTTATCCGCCAAGTAACGAATGCCTTTACCCTTTGTACGATTTAACTGGGGAATACCATTCTCTTTGAGAAATAAATCGATCTGAGCCAAGTCATTGTATATGGAACGGGTACTCACCTCATGAAGTTCTGCTAAATCAGTAATTGTGACGTAAGCCTGTTGATGAATCAGCGACAAAAACACTTTCTTTTCACGATTATTCACTATTTCCTCCTCCTCACCAAAAGTATAGGTTATTATTATAGTAAGCACCAAAACCAATTTATTTCAAAGTAATTTGCACTGTATTGCTACCCCATTGGCCAAACTTTCACGAGTCACTTCGCTTCCTAAAGACGACTCTATTTGTTACCATTAAAGCAAGAGGTGAAAGATAATGACAGTATATGATTTTACAGTAGACAACATAGAAGGTACAAGCCAACCCCTTAGTGAGTTTAAAAATAAAGTAGTGCTAATTGTTAACACTGCTAGTAAATGTGGCTTTACTCAACAATTCGCTGGTTTAGAGGCACTCTATGAGAAGTATCGGGAGAAAGGCCTGGTTATTTTAGGTTTTCCCTGTAATCAGTTTAAACAACAAGATCCAAACAGCAATCAGGACATTCTAGAATTTTGTCAGTTAAACTATGGGGTGACCTTTCCAATGTTCGCTAAAATAGATGTTAATGGTTCAGAACGAGCCCCCCTTTACGATTATTTAATCAGTGAAACAGGTGGCGAAGACATTGAATGGAATTTTGCTAAGTTTTTAATTGGGAAGGATGGTCAGATCGTTAAACGGTTTGCTCCTAAGGTTACACCTGAAGAATTAGAGACAGATATAGCCACCTTATTAGCATAACTAAAAAAACACTACAGTCCCGTGTAAGGACTGAAGTGTTTTTTTAACTATAGGAAAGCGCATCACTTTCCCTATATTTTAGTCGGTGTCTAACTTAAAGTAGCCAGTCCCTTGCGATAAACAGCCAACAATTCATTTGCCCCACTCATTTGCATGACAACTGTTTTTCCTGCTAGCTGCTCCTTTAGTTTTAAACAGGCCATAATACTAGCCGATCCAGCTCCCTCTGCCACATTTTTAGTGTATTTGTAGGCTAAACCAATACCTTCTAAAATCTCCTTTTCACTCAATAACACAAAATCTGTTAGATGGTCTTGATAGATCGACAATGGTAATTGACAACCCGCTCCTGTAGCAAAACCTCCAGCAAAAGTGTGGTTATCTGCCTGTCTTATCTTTTTAGACTGCCAACTCAAATAAGCCGCAGGTGATTCTTTTGCTTGAACTGCGATAATGGCCACCTGTGGCTTTAGCTCTTTAAAAACAGTGACTGCCGCCGCTAGCTCGCTACCACCACCGATTGGTAGAATAATTGCATCGATATTAGGTAATGCTTCAATGATTTCCAAAAAGCCGGTTGCCACGCCATTAATCAAATGGGGTTCATTGGCGGCATGGATAAAGCGATACCCCTTTTCTTTTTGCAACTGAAGGCCGTACTCGGCTGCTTCTTCAAAATTATTACCTGCTTCTACCAATTTTGCCCCAGTCTCTATAATCAACTGATTTTTTTCAATTGAATTCCCTTTTGGCACAACCACAATAGCAGGAATTTGATAATAGTTAGCTGACATCCCAACAGAAATCCCATGATTTCCAGTTGAAAAAGTAATAACACCTGGTACTTCAGCCTTTTTTAAGTGATGCATGAGATTCAAACCACCTCTAATTTTAAAACTACCACCTGGTTGTTGGTTCTCGTGTTTGATGTAGGCCTTAACCCCTAATAAATCTGATAATCCTTGATAATGAGTCAAGCTAGTTGGTGATAGTTGTTGACTGATAATCCTCTTTGCCTCAACTGCTTCTTTAACTGACACACATATTTCTTTTTCCATCGAGCTCACACTTTCCTTTCCAATTTATGACTACTTTACACTCTAAATTACCCCTATTCTAATCCCTAATGGATTCTAGCCTAGATGTAATTGAAAGAACAAAACTTCTTTGAAGTTATTCGGGAAATTATTTTACCCGTGTGCTTGTTGATAATGACATAGTATAAATCAATTCTCGTTTGTTATTTAACTATTTATTACCTTGACAAAGATAACTTCACTAATTTAACATAAAGGTAATTACTTTAGATGGCGCTCATCAGTCAACAGTCCGATAATTTTGGAACAAATTCTCTTACCTTAGCACAACTTTCTAATTGCCCTTTTTGATGTCAATGAAAGGATGAATGTCATGAGAAAAATACTCAAACTTAAATTATCTGAAGCAGAAATTTATAAGATGCAGCAACGAGATAATTGGACGAACAAACATAATTACCGTAACGGAAAAACCGTTTATTATCGTCATGGAGTCACTCAAAAACAAGAGACATATGAAACAGAGGCAGAAGCCAACTATTTTTTGATTGAACGGATGGCTGATTTTTACAGTTCTACCTACCCTATTTAATTTTTCCCTTAACAGCTAGCATCACTTGACATAGACAAAACAAGAACAGAGACATGAGCTTTTGACACTGTGCTTGTTTTTTGTCTTGTAATCATAATTTCATAAAAATCTTTTCTAAGCCTTATGCTTACCCGCAGATTTGACCTGTCCGTAATTAATGATTCGCTCTAAGAGTCCAAGATAATCATTCGCTCCACCTTCATAACTTAGGTAAAAGGAAATCACTGATTTTTAAGTACCCCAAATCTCTGTGACCAATTTGACAACTCAGTGTAAATTTATTAGAAATCAGTCTTTTTGCACCTTACTTTAAACAGCTATAGGCAATAAACTATATTTAACAAATGACTAGACACCGACATATTATCCCTTGCTTTCCTTTTTTATGATTGATGGAAATTGACAATAATCGTTGAATTTATTTCACTAGCCATAAATCAGGTCCTAATACCCAATGGAAGGTAAGTAAATAACTATCTATTAATACTCACAATACTCTACTGACTATCAGACATATAAATCTACCGTACCATAATACATTCCTATCAAAAAACATTGATATCCATAAGGAATACCAATGTTTTTTTAACCATTCAAAGCAAGATAATAACTCTCTCGCATATTTCCGCTACCTTAATATATCAATTAAATCTTTCTTAGCTGCAGCCGAGGCTGGCATCACACTGAATATCAAGCCAATAGCCGTTGAAACACCTAAAGCCAAGGCAATCGTAAAGAAATCTACTGCAATTGGAATATCCATTAAACTACCAATGATCTTAGCCAAAATAAACCCTAATACATAACCGAAAACCCCACCAATCATTGTTAAGGTAACTCCTTCAAGCAAGAATTGTAATTGAATTGATTTTTCTGTCGCGCCCATGGCACGTCGTATGCCAATCTCTTGTGTCCGCTCCGAAACAGAAATATACATCATATTCATTACCCCAACCCCTGCAATAAAAAGGGATATTCCTGCAATAGCAGAGATAAAATAAGTCAATGTACTAAGAACAGTCCCAATACCATCCGTTAAAAAGGCCATATCAAAAACTTGATATTCTCCTGAATCCCGCATCGTGCCGTTCTCTTCCAAGGTCTTAATCACTTTTGTCGTCACTTTATTTGGCGTCGCCCCTTCTTCTAAGATGACTTCAATGCTACTGGTGACTTCGTCTTTTGCGAAATAATCTTTGTAGCTAGCTTTTGGCACGTAGATATTTGATTCTGGCATGGAGAACATACTAGCCAATTCAACTGAAGGAAACACACCTACAATCGTAAATAATTGACCATCTAACTCCAACCCACGACCTAAAGCGTTATCCTCTGTATTATAGAGTTCCTCAGCGGTTTTACTGTCAATCAGGACTACTTTATTGTGGGTTTGATTGTCCTCAATTTCTAACTCACGGCCGGTCGTTGGCTTTTTGTTGGAGGATGTCACTAGTCGTAATTGCTTATTCTCTTTTTTCCCTCGTATCAACAATTCTTTATAAGCTGCACTATCATCGCCTTTGGGATATCGAACATCTTTCACGCCATCAAGGGTTTTCAGACGCTGCATATCAGCATCCTGAAAAAGTGACACATTACTTTGATACAGATTATTATCTTCTGGGACAAAATCCACTTGAACAGTGACTTCTTCTCCTTCATTAGCCGTTAAACTTTTTATCGTTTCTTTTTCAAAACCACGACCAAGGGACATAATCGTAATAACGGAAGCAATCCCAATAACGATACCAATCATCGTCAAGATACTACGTTTACGATTTTTTAAGATTGCTTTTAAGGAGGTACGCCACGTTACATAGACGTTCATTTAACCAACTCCTTGTCTTGGATAACCGTCCCATCGCGGATTTCAATCAGCCGACTACAGTATTCAATCATCTCCGGATTATGGGTCACTAAAATAATCGTCACACCTTCTTGTTGATTAAGCTCTTGAAATAATTCCATGATTTCCACGCTGGTCACGGTGTCCAACGCTCCCGTCGGCTCATCCGCAATGATAAATTTGGGTTCATTCACCAAGGCTCTCGCAATGGCTACTCGTTGTTGTTGCCCTCCCGACAGTTGCTTTGGGTGTTTATCTGCTTTATCCGCTAAACCAACTTTTGCAAGAACCGTACTGACCCGCTCTTTTGTTTTACTAAAACTATAGCCATTGTAGAGCAGTGGCAATTCCACATTTTCATAAACGGTGTTATTGGCAATCAAGCTGAAGTTTTGAAAAACAAAGCCGACACTCCGATTACGAATGGCCGATAGCTTAGCATCATTACTATCGACTAATGACTCTCCTTCAAATAAGTAAGCGCCCTCGAACTTCCGATCAATAAACCCAATTAGATTAATTAAAGTGGATTTACCTGAGCCAGATGGACCCATAATGGCAACAAATTCACCTTTTTTTATATGAAGATTGATTTCATTTAAGACATGTAAACTTTCTTCGTCTGTTTTATAATACTTATTGACATGTTCTAACCGAATCATTTTTTCACCGCCACTTCATCCCCATCTTTTAATGTGTCTGTCGGATTGCTGATAATCGTGTCACCGATTGTGAGACCTTCTTGAACCACAATAAAGCCATCCTGATTGATTGTTTTTACGACTTGTTTAATCGCCTTTCCTTTGCGGTAAACAAAGACTTTCTCGAGCTCTCCTTCTTTGACGATGGCTTTTTTCGGAATTCGTAGTTCCTTTTGATTGACTGAAATTTGAACATTGTAACCATATTGCAATTCTTTTTCAGGTACAACCTTAAAGTCGAAGTTAATCATTGTGGAAGTATCACCTGCCGTCTTTGTTAAAGGTAGTTTATCAACATAAGTCACTTTCCCTTTTACTACCTCACTTGAACTAACTGGTCGTATGTCAACTTCCTGATTTACTGATACTTTTTGATAATCATATTCCGAAACAATTCCGTTGACAACTACTTTTGGACTAACAATTTTCACCACTGGGGTTGTCATATCTGTCTTGCCTGTTTCATCAATATAAGCAATCCCATCAGTCGGTGCTTTGATGGTGGTCGTTACTTTCTCCTTGGCATCATCCAGAGCCCCAGTACTGTCATTCAAATCTAAATTAGCAGCTTCTAAGGCTTGATTTGCTTGGCGAATCACATCTTCTTGAGCTTCCAGAGCCTGCTTATTTTGTTCATAGGTAGCTTTATCCTCTTGAGCTTGAGCTGCCCCTTCTGCTGTTGATTCATCTCGTTTATTATAATCATTTGCAGCCTGATTTACTTTCGCCGTTAAATCATTCTTTTTAGCAATGGCACTGTTTACATTTTCTTGAGCCGTTGAAACAGCCAGTGAACTTTTATTTAACAAACGTTCTTGCTGAGTAACATCGGTTTGCACCACATCATTTTGATAAGACAACAAAACATCATCTTTTTTGACTTCTTTACCATCAGTTACTGCAATACTCGATATTTTACCTAAACTCTGATCGTAGTAAATACTATCTACTTTTTCAGCATCGACTGTTCCTTTGAACAGTAATGGATCTGATTCTTTTATCTTATATACAGAATAACGATCTGCAGTCTCTTCCGTCCCCTGACTTCCAATAATTGCCGCAACAGCGATAGCAACAATCGCGATGACTCCGCCTACAATGCTTAGACGAATTTTTTGTTTTTTGGTCAATTTTTTCTTTTGCTTCGCCATTTACTCACTCTTTCTTTTATTTATTCTTGATCACTGTCTAATTTGAATAAGTTTACTAATATTAAAATAACTGGAATTGCTCGTAGCAAAGTGAACGCTAAGTTAGCGATAGCAAAATTACCTTGAGCCAACGTAATTACGATTGATAAGACGACTGTTCCCAAATAAATGTAATAAGGAATCATGCTAACTTTAATTTGTTGCTTCAATTTTCGATTAGCCAAAAAATAACAAATCAAAAGTGCGACCCCTACAACAATTGAAGCCAAGGAATAAATTCGATAGACAGGACTTAATGTCAGCTTAATCGTTTGCTCCATAGCCGCGATTGCTTTTGCATCATCAATCATGCCAATACTTTGCTCCAATATCTTGACAGAACTAGCAGGGTTAATTAGACTAGGTATCATTATTAGGCTTAAAACCACTCCAATAGCGCTTAATACCAAATGAACCATGTTCCACGTTTTTGCTTTTTTAAATAATGTTGCTTGTTTTTCCATTTTAACATCTCCTTAATAAAAATACCCCTTTTTATACAAAAAGGTTTTGTCATCAACACATACACTCACTTATTATTATATCGCTAACACTTGCCTAACTCAAACTTTTTTTAGACTTCATTATTTTTTTTGTCGAATAGAATTTTTTTGCTTTTTATAGTTAGTAACACTCGTTTTTGCTAAAACATGAAATAAACTTCTTTCAACAGTCTTATTTCTGCAAGACTCTCGTTGTTAGCTCTCAGGCAACTATTTAATAGAGTACTAAGTTAATTATAGCAAACAAAAAAGCTGACAGGTCTGTCCCTACTAAGGAATTACCTGGCAGACTATCCTTATAAATCGACTAATTTTCAGAAGTTTTCTTTTTAAATCAGCATTTTATTTTACCACAAAACACTTATGTGGTATTTTAATGTAAAGGATGTGATATTAATGAGACACGAAATAACAAATATCAGACGAAATCATCTTACACATGACACTACCGAAAGTATTTATGGAGTCAAACTAGACCAAGGAGATCACTTGTTAATCAACGCCCTAATTACTTATCTTGACATGGGTGTTACTTACTTTTATTTTGATCATGACCTGGCAGAAAGGGAAATAGAAACCATCCATCCCCTCTATAAGGAATCATACATTCGTACTCGTGATTGTTCAAAAGATGACCCTTTACTCCAATTACCGCCCTATTAAAATAAGAAGCTAGTCCAAAGGATTAGCTTCTTATTTTATCTGAGTATAAAAAAAAATAACTTTCGCTACAACGTCGTTTGGATCCATCTTCACGATGCAACACTGGTTTCTCTTTGATCTCAACAAATTCTAAAGTCCCTTCGACCTTGGTACTCTTATCTCTTCACTCTTATTACTGCTGTTATTCGCTAGAAAACAGGGACATTCCAGAAAAGCAATAAGAGCAACCACAACGCCTCATTCAGCTTTTCTTATTGAGAACTAAGTAATTTCAATTCGCGTGTCATTGAATTGAACTCTTTTTGATTGATGGCATGAATTTCTTCTAAATCTATTTGTTTAAGCTGATTTGTCTCGAAAACCTCTTGAATTCGATAGATGCTGGCCTGGTAAAAACTTCGTGATTTAATCCGTAAAATATAAGGAAATTCGGAACGGTATTTTTCAGATTTTACAGAATTTTCTAATTCCCAATCATTGACAAAATTTTTTAATACTAAAGGCAGGGATTCAATCTGCTTCCCATTTTCCGCTAACCTGACACTGAATTCAGATAGCTTATCAAGATTGGCAATGTAACCATCTTCCGTTCGTTTAAATTCCAATAACATTTTCATATTAGGTTCCTTCTCTCTTTTTTACAGGCTTATTCATAGCACTTGTCTTTGTTTGTTAATTTTATCACAATCTTTCCGAAAGCGCAAATGATGGAAGTTTTATTTTAGGTCTTGACTCTCTTTCATGTACATCAAGACCTACGAAGTCGAAAGATTCCACTTCATTTTGACACTCTCTCAGATTCTAATTATGGCAAAAAGACCTCCAATGTGAGCTTTTACCCACACATCAGAGATCACAATATATTTATAATTTTACTTTCTTACTTTTACAAGTTAAAACAAGCCCGTTATAACCCCTTCGGCCGTTACATCAATTTTATTAGCTGCAGGGACTTTTGGTAAACCCGGCATGGTCATGACCGCTCCAGTATATACTACAACGAAACCAGCGCCTGCTGATACCTTCACATTGCTGACTTCAATCTCAAAGCCACTTGGACGCCCCAAAAGAGACGGATCATCAGAAAATGAGTACTGAGTTTTAGCCATACAGACAGGTAAATCACCAAATCCAAGCCTAGCTAATTTAGCAAGCTCACGCTTCGCTACTTTAGAAAAGCTTACGCCATCTCCACCGTATATCTTTTGAACCACAGCTTCGATTTTTTCTTCAATACTTAAGTTAGTTTCATAAGCATAATGGAAATTAGACTCAACGGTTTCAGCCAAGCGAACCACTTCATTCGCAAGTGCTTCTCCGCCAGCACCTCCTTGTCCCCAGACATCTGATACTACCACATTAACACCTAATTCTCGGCACTTTTCTTCGACCAACTGTAATTCAGACGCATCATCTGTCGGAAATTTATTAATCGCCACTACTGATGGTAACCCAAAAATCTCACTAATATTTTCAATATGCTTTAATAAGTTAGGTAATCCTTTTTCAAGGGCTACTAAATCAGTCTCATTTAATTCCGTTTTAGCCAGCCCACCATGCATCTTTAAAGCTCTGACCGTTGCCACAATCACGACTGCAGCTGGTTCAATTCCTGCTTTACGGCATTTTATATCCAAAAATTTCTCTGCTCCCAAATCAGCGCCAAAACCAGCTTCGGTAATCACATAATCAGCCAATTTCATCGCCGTTTTAGTTGCCACAACTGAGTTACAGCCATGGGCAATATTAGCAAATGGCCCACCGTGGATAATGGCTGGATTATGTTCAAGCGTTTGGACTAAATTGGGTTTCATGGCATCTTTTAGCAAGGCAGCCATGGCCCCTTCAGCTTCTAATTGGTGAGCAGTCACCGGCTGATCCTGCTGAGTATAACCAACAATAATACGGCCTAAATTAGCCTTTAAATCAGCCAAATCGGTTGACAGACATAAAACAGCCATAATTTCCGAAGCCACAGTAATTTCAAAACCATCTTCACGAGGTACACCATTTGCCCTGGCTCCCAAGCCATCGACAATGCTTCGCAACTGCCGATCATTCATGTCCACACACCGTTTCCAAGTAATTCGATTCACATCAATGTCAAGGTTATTTCCTTGATGAATATGATTATCCAATAAGGCAGCTAATAAATTATTCGCCGCGCCGATTGCATGAAAATCGCCAGTGAAGTGAAGATTAATATCTTCCATCGGTACAACCTGAGCATACCCACCACCTGCCGCTCCGCCCTTCACGCCAAAAACAGGTCCTAATGATGGTTCTCGTAAAGCTACAATGGTTTGTTTACCAATTCTGTTCATCGCATCCCCTAAGCCAACGACTGTCGTAGTTTTCCCCTCGCCTGCTGGTGTTGGAGTGATCGCGGTGACCAGTATAACCTTGCCTCTTTCTTTCCCGCTTAATGTCGTTGGGTCAATTTTTGCTTTATAATTCCCGTACAACTCCAAACTGTCACGGTTTAAACCTAGCCTCTCTCCGATAATTTCAATGTTCTTTAATTCTGTTTGTTGTGCTATTTCAATATCACTTAAATAAGTCGCCATTTCATGTTGCCTCCCGTTTCATATTCAAAAAAGCCAAAGGTAAAGAGGTGAGGATAATAGATTGAACATATCTCTGACCACCTTTTTGCCTATGACTTTAGTTTAATCGACTTTGTCGCATTTTTCTAGCTAATCTTTAAATTGATATGACAATATAGGTTGTCTAGCCGCTCTTACTTCGTCCACCCGTTTAATATACGTCTTATAAGGGGCTCCTTTCAAATAATCTGGATCCGCATAAGCTTTTTCATATATCTCTCGATAAGCTTTGACTGCTGCATCAATGGTTTCTTTTGATTCAGTTTCTGTCGGTTCTACCATCAATGCTTCATGAACCACATTTGGGAAATACATCGTTGGCGGGTGCATGCCGTTGTCTAAAATACCTTTAGCAATATCCAGAGCATTTACTCCCGTTTCTTTTTTCATTCGTTCTAGAGTGATAACAAATTCATGCATACATGGCCCTTCATACTTCATGTCATATAAATCAGATAGCTGACTCATCATGTAATTAGCGTTTAAGACGGCATTTATTGCCGCTTCAGGAATCCCTTCCTGTCCAAGTGTTAAAATATAAGTCAAAGCTCTAACAACAATTCCGAAATGACCATAAAAGCCTTTAACACTGCCAATGGTTTTTTCCGGGGTCATGAAGGTAAAACCTTCTTCTTTATGGACTGGATAATACATTGGTAAGAAGTCTTTCAAACGCTCCTTACAGCCAATTGGACCGCTACCTGGGCCGCCGCCACCATGTGGGGTAGAAAAAGTCTTATGGATGTTCAAGTGGACTACATCAAAGCCCATATCACCCGGACGTACAATTCCCATAATGGGATTAAGATTGGCACCATCATAATAATTCAAGCCACCCGCATCATGGATGATTTGCGTAATTTCTGTTATATTTTCTTCAAAGAGCCCGACTGTACTTGGATTCGTCAGCATCAAGCCTGCTGTATCGTCTCCAACCGCTGCTCTTAAGGCATCTACATCGACTAAGCCATTTTCTTTTGATTTAATATTTACCGTTTCGTATCCGACCATTGACGCACTGGCGGGATTAGTTCCATGGGCCGCATCAGGCACAATAATTTTATTGCGTTTCGGGTCGTTATTGGCTTTGTGATAACCCTTAAACATCAATAGCGCCGTTAATTCGCCGTGAGCTCCAGCTGCAGGTTGAAAAGTCATATAATCCATACCTGTAATTTCAGTTAATAGGGCTTCGGCCGTTTTAAAGACTTCAAAGGCTCCTTGTACGGTGTGCTCTGGTTGTAGCGGATGAATTCCGGAAAATCCTGGTAGATTAGCCATTTCATCATTTATCTTGGGATTGTATTTCATGGTACAAGAACCCAGTGGGTAAAAACCGTCATTAACGCCAAAAGTTTGTTTTGCCAATTCTGTGTAATGGCGACTGACATCTGGCTGAGCCACTTCTGGTAAACGCAGTTCCCGCTTTCGAGACAGCTCCTCAGGAATTTTAAATTCTGGCACATCCAGCTCTGGTAACATGGCGTTAAAACGGTCAGGCTGACTTCTTTCAAATATAAGTTTCATTAGACGGTTACCTCCTTAAGGACTGTAACAAGTTGATCGATTTGTTCCTTTGTGTTCATTTCAGTAGCACACCATAGGATGTCCTTTCCTAGTGGGTAGCCACCTAAAATATGATGCTCTTCTAATTTTGCCATCAATACCTCTGGTGCAACTGGCGATGAGGTTAGAAATTCATGGAAAAACGGACCTGAATAACATAAATCAAAACCAGAAATGTTTGTTAATTCCTGAGCCAAATAATGTGCTTTAGAATAGCTTTGACGTGCCACTTCCTTAACTCCTTGCGGGCCCATCGTGGTCATGTAAATCGAAGCAGTCAACGCGCAATGGGCTTGATTAGAACAAATATTAGAGGCAGCTTTTTCCCGTCGAATATGTTGTTCTCTGGCTTGTAGTGTCAACACAAAGGCTCTTTCACCATTAGCATCAACTGTCTCACCTGCAATTCGGCCAGGCAACGAGCGAGTTAATTTCTCAGTTGTCGCCATAAAACCTAAGTATGGTCCGCCATAAGCCATTGGTAAGCCCAGTGGTTGAGCTTCACCTGTGACAATATCCGCTCCCGATTCTGCAGGTGTTTTTAATACTGTGACCGCCAATGGATTCACGCCCATTATAAATTTCCCCTTATGCTCATGGACTAACTCGCCGATTGTATCAGCAGGTTCAATTTGACCAAAGAAGTTTGGCTGTTGGATATACATACAGGCTGTCTCCTTATCCAGAAGCTTAGCTAAAGAGCTTACATCAGTTACCCCATCTTTAGCAGGTACAACCGTCAATTCTATGTCAGCTCCTACACAATAGGTCTTGATCGTTTGAATCGTCATCGGATTAGCTGTTGCTGAAACTAAGACTTTTTTTCGTTTACGGTCAATTGTCATATTGACCGCTTCAGCTGCCGCCGTCGCTCCATCATAAACTGAAGCATTCGCCGAATCCATTCCGGTTATTTCCGTAATCATTGTTTGAAACTCAAAGATAGCTTGCAAGACGCCTTGACTGATTTCAGCTTGATAAGGCGTATAAGCTGTTAGAAATTCTTCCTTGACGGCAATTTGCTTTACAAGCGCCGGAATGTAGTGATTGTAAGACCCGGCGCCTCTAAAAATTGCTGGAAAAATTTTATTTTTAGCTGCAATATCTGTCATCGTTTTTCTAACTTCAAACTCTGATTTCGCCTTTGGGATATTTAGCTCATTAATACGCAACTCTTTTGGTACACTGACATACAGTTCTTCAAAGCTCTTCATGCCAACGCTTTCTAGCATCAGCTGTTGCTCTTCCGTTGTAGCTGGCACATACTTCCCTAACCCCATCTTTTACGCCTCCTCGGCAACTAATTTCTCATACTCATCAGCACTTAAGGTATTCTCTTGAACTTCCGTCACACTACCTACTTCAAACAACCAAGCACTATACGAATCTGCATTTACTAATTCCGGTGCGTCTTCCAACTCTTCGTTAATTCGAGAAACAACTCCTGACACGGGTGAGAAAATATCAGAGACAGACTTGACTGATTCAATGTCAGCCACAGAATCTTCCGCACTTACTTCATCATCCACCTCAGGTAAGCCAATATAGACGATATCTCCCAATTGATCTTGAGCAAACTCTGTAATCCCAATCAGTGCTGTTTTGCCATCTTCTGATAATTTAATCCATTCGTGATCCTCTGTGTAAAGTAATTCTGTTGGATAAGCCATGATTTTTTCCTCCTATTTTTAAGGTCTTTTGATTTGTCAAAAAACCAATTTATCTCATTATTTTTTTTCGCGTTTATAAAACATACTGGAAACCACTTCAACTGGAATACGTCGACCTCTCACTTCTGCTTCCAAAGTCGTGCCAATTTCTGCAAACTCTTTGTTGATCAAAGCCATGGCAATCGGATAACCAAGGGTCGGTGAATGGGTCCCCGATGTGCTGTAACCAATTTCCTGTCCATCAGCAAAAATCGTCGCTTGCTCCCGAACAATCCCTTTTCCTGTAACTTTTAACCCGACTCGTTTGATGGTTGGCTCCCCTTTTTCTTCCAGGGCATGTTTACCAATAAAATCATCCTTTTGCATTTTAACAGCAAATTTTAAGCCTGTTTCTAAAGGTGAAATTTCCTCTGTCATCTCATGTCCGTATAGTGGCATGCCAGCTTCTAAACGCAACGTGTCTCTGGCACCTAAGGCTGCTGGAATCAAGCCTAAATCCGCCCCTGCATCTAGCAAAATATCCCAAACTTTTACGGCATTTTCTGGGGTCATGTATAACTCATACCCCATTTCTCCAGTGTAACCGGTTTGTGATATATCAACAGTAATACCTTGCAACTGAACTTTTTCATTAAAACGATAGTACTTAGCTGGGATATCAGCCGAATTCATTACTTTTTTTAAAATATCAGTAGAGCTAGGACCTTGAAGAGCCAAAATAGCTGTTTCGTCAGAGCGATCATCCATTTGACATTCACCAAAGATATGCTCTTTTATCCACTTTCCATCCTTATGACGGTTTGCTGCATTCACTACTAGCATATAAGTCTCTATCGAATATTTATAAACAATAAAGTCATCAATCACGCCCCCATGGTCATTTAACATCACGGTATAACGGACTTGACCATCCTCCATATTAGTAAAGTCATTGGATAAAAGATAATTCACATTGGCTAAGGCGTCTTTTCCAAGTATAAAAATCGCCCCCATATGCGACACATCAAACAGTCCTGCTTTCTCTCTGACTGCTTCATGCTCAATCATTAGACTACTTGGCTTATAGGTTACGGGTAATAAGTAACCAGCAAATGGCACCATTTTTCCCCCTCTTGCCACATGGGCATCGTAAAGAGGTGTTTTCAATTCTGACATCCTATTCAATCCTTTCGTTTTAAGAAATTAAGAAACGATCTTTCACACTCTGACATCATTCTATCAATATTCGTCATTTAATGGAAGAGCAAAGTCAAAACTTCTTATTTTTTTCGATAAACCTAACAAAACACGAACATTAAAACGGTATACAATTTAAATAGTTAAGCGAAAAACCAAAACTAAAACCTGATAAAAAACAGAGGAACACACTTAAATAAAGTGCATTCCTCTGTTGGGGTACCTGAGAGATTTCTCCCCAAAATAAGGGAATTGCTCCTTCGGTGACTATGCTTTCCAGAGAGTCGTCCTACTGCGGTCTTGTAACCTGAGATCTTCACTTGACGCTTGCAACGCCAAATTTATTCCTTCGGTGTTATTGTTAACAATAAACTCTCCCGCAGTAATCATTCGTATTGTTATCGCTTACAGCCTTATTACTCTATTATAGGTTTAACTGAAAAAAATACAAGCTTTTCACTCAAATTTCACAAATTTATATAGTCGTTTGACTTTTTTTCTAAATTAATCAGAGCTGCTAAAATAAAGGCAGGGCCTTTTACAACAACTTACTTACAAATAATAACTAAATGATCACATTTGATAATATCGACAATTATATATCGATCAATAAATAAATTTTTCAGAGAGTTAATCGTTGATATAACAATGTTTATAGAAAAAAATCTGAATATAGCTGAAGTTTAGATATGCATAATAGTTGTTATTTTAGCTAATTTTTAATAGAATGACATTAAATTTAGAAAGATTATGTTATTTAATCTGTAAATTCGTTTTTAACTTTATGGAAGTTGTGGTTAAAAGACAATCTATTTTTGAAACACCGAGGGTAGCTCGTCTTAAATGTAACTGTGTGAAAACATCCTGGAACAAATTCAAATAAGAAAGATGGTTGGTGAACGCAATGCAAAAAAATGATGTCTCTATTGGAAAAAAATGTCAGTGTCAGAGTGTTTTACTAGGTGACGTTTTCGAAGGTGATGTTGTGGCCTTGTACGAAAATACTTGTATTGTAGAATTAAAAAATTGTGCACCGCAAGATACGGCAAGAGCCTTGGAATTTAATAATCGATTTGTCATTCGGTTTGAAGACATGACTGCCGCCTCATAATCAACTGTCAACATATGAAATCAACTGGCGACAGTATTCATTATCAGATGAATGCTGTCGCTTTAGTTTGTTACCTTAGTTTTGAGAAACTCAAGGATATATTATGCAAAAAACCTTTCAAAAATTTCCATAGTTTGCGGCTGGTTAGGTAGAGAAGACCCGCTACTAAAAAAGAGATAATCAAGGCTAACCAGTAGGGAGCTTGCCAAAAACCAAAATCCAAGATAACAAAAGGAAGGTCTATTCCCCAAAGTCCACTGATGCCTTTCAGAACAACCCCTAATACGATAATAATTGAACTTGCATAGAAAGTAAAAGAGGTAATAGCAACAAAGGGGATAACAAACATCCCTTTAATTCCAACAACAAAAGAAAATTTTATCATCGTGATCAAACTTTTCAAGTTAAACTTGGTATTTTTCACGATAACCTCACTACCATAAGATTTCGCTAACTCTTTAGGATTTCCAAATCCTGCTAGCACCTCTTCAATCTCACTTCCCTCCACAATCCGCTCATAAATATGACTGCCTACCTCTTCCATGATATCTCGTCTCTCGATTTCACTAAGATAGTTCAATTGACCATCCAATTCACTTAAATACGCTTTGACCTGCTTGTCCATTATTTCTCCTCCTCAAATGTCTGAATATCTTCAATCGCCTTTACCAGATGTTGCCACGAAATGGTCATTTCCACTAAGTATCTGATACCTAAATCTGTTATTTTATAATACTTACGGCGAGGAAAATCGTGATTTTCCTGCCAATAGCTCTCTAAAAACCCTTCTTTTGTTAAGCGCCGTAGTAGTGGATAAATCGTATTTTCATTTGCTGACACAATTTTCCAATTCGCTAAAACACTTGTTAATTCATACCCATAATAATCATTTTCCTTTAACAGTGACAAGATACATAATTCTAATGTCCCACGCTTTGCCTGGGTTCTCCATTCTTCAATGTTCATTTCATCACCCCTCTTATACAGTGTACTACACAGTACTGTGCGGTACAACTATCTTTAAATAATTTTCGAATAAATCAGCCTTAAGACTAAAAGAAGTGCCAACGAATGACGTTAGCACTTCTGATTACGTATTTAAACCTTTTTTCGTTTCAAATAATTTAATACTGCCAACCCTAGTAATGCAATACCAGTTATAATTGACATTCGGGAATTAACTTCACCAGTTTTTGGCAAAGTGGTTTTAGCAGTTGCACTGTTTGTTGCTGTAGGTTTCTTAATAGAGGTTCCAGTACTTCCTGGCGTTACTGACGTTTTCGGTAGAGGGATGACATTACCGTCACCTTTTTCTGATTTAAAACCAGTCTCTGGGTCAAAGGAAATAGCTGAATTAATCTGACCTTCTTTTAAATGAATGTTTTTCGGAACATCAACTGCCCATTTGCCATCTGCATCAACATCAGCAGTAACTGTGGTACCGTCAGGGAATGTGATGATTACTTGGGTACCTGGTGTACCAGTTCCTGTTAATTTAGTTGCACCTTCGTATACCGTATCAACTGTTGGGGGGACAATTTTTGCGTAAACATAAGTAACTTCTTGGGTTGCCACTTTATGTTTGCCATTTTGCGGAGCCCCTTTAACTAACAGGTAAACATATCCAGGAATAGTCACTTTTTCAGTTTGGTAGTCATCGTTAAAGAGTCCGTTTTTGACCTCATCAAGAGCTATTTTATTGCCGGCCTGATCCACATGATGAACAATAACTTGAGTGGCTTTTTTCTTGTAGATATAGGTAACAGTTGTATCAACATCCGTGTATTGTCCGTTTTGATTGACTGGAACTTCAGTTAATTCATACCCTTCAATCACTTCTTTTTCTGTCACATATTCTTCGCCATACTTACCTGAAATCACTTTTGTAAGGGAAATTTCATTCCCTTGCTCATCTACATGTTTAATAATTAAATTTGATGGAATTTTCTCATAAACATATGTCACATCTGGTGTTGTCATTGCATAGTTGCCTTTTGCATTAGTTGGTGCGGTAACTAAACGATATCCTTCAAACTCTTTCTGAGTTGTTACGTATGGGTCAGAAAACTTGCCGGGAAGTGTTTCTGGCGCGGTCAGAACAGTACCGTCGCTAGTAATGTGATGGACAATTACCTGTGTGTCTTTTTTCCGATATTTATAGGTAACCGTCGTATCTACTTCACCGTATTCTCCTGTTGGGTTATTAGGTGTAACAACTAGCTCATATCCTTCAATTTCTTTTTGAGATGTTTCATAAGAATCCTTATATTCACCTGTCGTTTTTGTGGTCGGAATTAACGGTTGGTCATTCTCATCCAAATGCTCCACAATTAGAAGCGTCTTAACTTTTGAATAATAATATGTTACCTCTGTTGGATCTACAGCATGTTGGCCAACTTTATTCTTCGGTTCTATTTCCAATACATAACCAACAATCTGTTCCTCAGTTGTCGTATAATCATCTTCGAAAAATCCATTAATCACGGTATCTGGTGCCAATGTAGCGCCACCCAAATCTTTGTGATGAACTGTTACGATAGTTGGCTTTTTCTTATAAACATAAGTAACCTCTTTTTTATCCACACCATACTTATCATTTTCTAAGCCTACTGTTTTTTCTGGTACCAAATCATACCCAATAATTTCGATTGGTTGCGTTTGAAATGTTGTATCATAATCACCTTTTTTCGAAACTGGGTTTGATATTACTTTTCCTTTTTCATCTATAAAATTAGTAATCACTTCAGATACAATTGCTTGATAATAGTGTGTAACATTAGCCAAGCCATCTCGTTCATAGATTCCATTAGGATCGCCCTCTGTTTTAGCAGCTACTAATGTATAACCTGGAATTACAATTGGATCTGCTTCTACAAATGACGTACCTGGCTTTCCTGTATTTTCAATAACTGAATAACTTCCAATGATTGATCCATCAGAAGCGGTCAATACATGTTCTACTCTTAGAGATCCACCAGTAATTTCAAAATCTGCAGAAATATTATCTGAAATAGTTGAATTATAAATAGTTTGGTCCGAAGCATTGTTTGTCACTTGATACGTTCCAGGAGGTAATTGATCTAGAACTTCCTGCGGAACAACATTGCCTGAACCAGTGATATTTACTGGTTCACCACCATCTGTTCGAGTGATTGACCATGAGAGTGAGGCAGCTGTTCGATCTTGACTGCTTATCATAGTGTCGGGCCTATCTTTTGCACCTAATGTTATTGATGTCGGATTTGTATATTGATCAATCGACACAGTTGCGACAATTAATTCATGGTTAATACTCACCTCCACAGAATCAATAAAGCCTTCTTCAAAAAATATATTTGTTGTAACTTTGTACTCACCTGGCTCACTAATCAAACTTGTAATATCAATCGTGTTCTGAGGTAAATATGTAAAAGTCGCACCAAAAGGCAATATTGTCTTACCATTATGAGTGACTTTATACCGATATTCTATCGGCTCATCATCAGAACTTCCAATGTAGCTTCCAAAAGAAAACCCTTTTGATAAATCTAAAATATGAGAGACATTGTACATTACATAAGTTCCACCAATAGCTTGAATCGGAAAATGATCACTACTTCTAGGAGAGATTTTTTTCTGTGATTTGTATTCTTCAGAAACCCTAGTAGAGTTGATTAACTCTACTGGACCGACCTCTTCAACAACTTCATCAGGAACTACCTCAGCCACGGCTTGTTCCTCCTCAACAATAGGTTGTTCTTCAAAGGTTGTCGCAGATATTTCAGTTGATTCGGTTGTCGGGTCTGATTCTTGAGTCACTTCGACCAATGATTCCACAACTTCCGACGTTATTTCATTAGTATCTTCAGCCGTTGAAGCATCTACAATATTGTAAGGTAAACTACTTAAAATAATAGAACAAACAGCTAATTTTTGCATCCATTTTTTCATCTTATTCCTTCTTTCTTTAAATACTCGTTTTTTATACAAAAGATAATAAAAAAACAAATTCACACTATTTAATATAATATAATATATCACATATATTAGCAACACTTATTTACACATGTGAAAATAATATTTATTTAATTCAATTCTTTATCGCTTATACTCGAAACATATTGACATTTATCGCCCATAAAACAAATCATCAATAACTATTTATCCCACCGTTAAATAACAATGTTCATTTTATACATTAAAAACAAACGATTTTAAATAGCCTTTTTTATCCGACCGATTATTATAAACGATTTTGCAGTACGTTTCTATTTTTATTATTTCTCGATAGCATTCCCTTTTAACTCCTGCTCATTTTTATCAATCACTTTACATTTTCATTGTTATTTAAATACAAAAAAGCTGAACAGAGCTCAGCTTTAGTTTGATACAAATATTGTAAGGTAAATGTATCCTTTGTTAGGACGGGGCTTATATCGTCTTAAGTTTAGAAACGTGTTTTCTTCGTTTCAGCAAGTAACTAATGATAATTAGAATTAAATCTTTGACCTCCATTCTGCTTAACAAGCTCAATTATTAAGATATGTTACGACGAAATCAGTCGTTCGAATTACTCAAAGTTTAACTTTACTAACTTAAATTAAACTTAAACCCATTCAATAAACTTATTCAATCAGGGGGCAAAAGGATAAGTGATCTCCCAATTCAAACTGACACACCCAATACATAACCTATTTCCCTCTATTACCATACTGGTACTCTAACAAAAAAAGAGCATCATCTTTTTTTGATGACACTCTTTCAACTTATTGTTTTAATGATAAGTGATCGTGACGTTTTTTGACCCGTTTCGTCCAAAAACCACCACTGATATATTTAGGCTCATGGGAAATAACAAACGCACTGGGTTCCAGTTCTTTAATTAACTTATACAAACTGCGTTCATTTTTACGTGAGCTCAATATTTCCAAAATCATTCGCTCCCCTTCCCGCCCAAAACCAAAAGTAACTGTTACACCATAACCTTCATCACGCAAATCATTGGCCATGGTACTTTCTTCTTTCACTGGAATAATGGCGGTCACCATAATATACCCCAGTGCTAAGTACTCCTCGAGTCGAATCCCGATTCCAACACCAATCCCATAACCTAAAGCATAAGCAGCTAAGTTCCAGGGATTATCCAAGCGACTCAGAACCATATTTAAACCGAGAACATAAACCGTTATTTCGATGATGCTGACCAGCGGGGCAATATTACGGTACCCTTTCATCGTTAGCATAAACCTGATGGTGTTCAACGTAATATAGCTCAGGTTAATAATGAAAATCATCCCTAACATTTTAATGTCTATCCCCATTACACAACATCCTCTCATTAAATACCACTATTTATCATGGCTTCTTTTAATTATAGAGCAGATAGATGGCAGTTGCAAAGAAGGTCAACTTTCACTTAGATAATTTTAACAATTAGTAGTTGATATTAAATGTTTTCATAAAAAAAGCCCTCCCACCATTTAGTGAAAGGAGCTCTAACTTATCAGTCAGGCTTGATTCGTTTATGCCAATAGTAGAGAGGTAAGCCTATGGCCGTCAATACAAGTCCTAAGGTGGCATTTAAGGGCTGTTCCAGCAACGTATTGATCACGATGAACCCACCGCCCACAATCGCTACTAAAGGCACGATTGGATATAAAGGTACATTGTAGCTTCGAGGCGTATCAGGCTGGCGTTTTCTTAAGACGAATATCCCAACAAACGTCAATGTATTAAACATCCAGATAACAAAAATTGACAAATCAGTTAACTGATCAAAGGAGCCAGATAAAATCATCCCAATGATGATGGCAAGTAAAACCAAACCACCGTTAATCGGCATATTGGTCTTAGGGTGCAACTTAGCAAACCATTGACTTTTTGGCAACATATTTTTCATTCCCAAGGCGTATGGAACCCGCCAAGCTGCCATCGAATACCCATTAATCCCACCAAAGACCGAAATTAAAATACCGACTGTCACGAGTTTACTACCGAACCCTGGAAATAACAACGTTGCCACATCTGCTGCTGGCGTGACAGTATTCGCTAACTCTTGCGCAGTCATTACATTTAAATACGCCATATTTATCATTAAATAAAGAGCAATCACAATCGATAACCCGCCAACGATTGCTCGTGGTAAATCACGACTTGGATTCTTCATCTCGCCAGACAACGCACTGACATTCATCCAGCCATCATATGCGAATAATGTTGCGACCAAACTGGCTCCAAAGCTACTGCCAAAGGACCTGGTTCCTTCGCTTAACGGAAATAAGGTAACCGTCAAGGGGTCTTTATTTAACAACAACCCAGCGACAATTAAGACAACTAAAGGGATAATCTTCATAACTGTTGCCACAGTCTGTAAAGCGCCTGTTGCTTTATTGCCGATGCCATTAATGATCGTAATGATGATAATTGCGATGATACTTATAGGAACAATCCAAAACTGAGCTACCCCCAACAGGTTTACTGCCTGAGTTCCAAAGATGATACTCAACGCGGCAATGTTGGCTGGAAAATAAACCACAAGTTGAGCCCAACCGACCAGAAAGCCTAAAGGTTTACCAAATATTTTTTCTAAAAACACCATCATGCCACCTGTTTCAGGTATTAATGTGCCGATTTCAGCTACTGTTAAGCCACCACAAATCGCTATAATTCCGCCGACTACCCAAGCCAACATCCCCAGTCCCGCGCCTCCTGATGCACTAAAAACTGCTGTTGGTTTAAAGAACACACCTGCTCCAATGACCGTGCCTACAACGACAGTCAAAGCCGTTAATCCTGAAATCTCCTTTTTTAATGTTCTCTCCGCCATACTTCTTCTCCTACTTTCCATCATTTCTCCCGACACCTTTTTGCAGCTTAGTTTCGTGATTCTCTGCACAAAAGTGATTGGTCTATTTTACCAATTTTCAATCAAAAATACCAGACTAAATTGCCACGTGCGTTGAATTGCTTTTTAATAAAAAAGAACACTTCTCTGACCTTGGGCCAAAGAAATGCTCATTTCATCTGATTATCTTATCTCTACATGATAATCATTTATTAACGCATTTTGAATTTTATCCATAGCAGCCGTCACCTCTTCGTCCACTAGTGTGGCTTCTGGGTTTTGGAACGTCAATGAATACGCCATCGATTTTTTACCAGCCCCCAATTTTTCACCTTGGAAAATATCAAACAATTGAACACTTTGTAAGAATTTACCGCCATTCCCTTTAATCACAGTCACTAACTCCTGATTTGAAATAGCCCCATCAACGAGCAAAGCTATATCCCGTTTCATTGACGGAAACTTAGAAACAGCTTCATAATCAATCCCAACAAGATTCGAGTCTAATAAAGTATCTAAATCGAGTTCTAAGACATAAGTTTCATTAATATCATAAGCCTTTGCCGTTAAAGGGTGAACTTGGCCAATAAACCCAATAGATTGGCCCTCAAGTATAATCTTTGCTGTTCGGCCAGGGTGTAAATCAGAGTACTCTGAAGTTGGTTCAAAACATACTAAGGTCTCTGCGCCAATGACTTTTAACAGGTTTTCGACAATCCCTTTAAGTAAATAAAAATCAACAGGCGCTTTAGCAACTTGCCAGGTTTTATCTTCCCAAGCACCTGTAATTGCCATAGCTAAATGACGGGTTTCGATTGGGAGTTGACCCGCTTCAGTGGCACTGAATATATTGCCAATTTCGAATAACGCCACATCATGATTTTTACGGGCCACATTGTAAGCAATATCCGTCAATAACCCACTTGTTAGATTTTGGCGCAATACCGCATGATCCTCACTCATTGGTGATTGTAACTTAACGACTGGTCGTGGCGCTACAACAAACTCAACCGCCTTAGGTTCAGTCGTTAACGCATAGCTGATTGCTTCCGTTAACCCACTACCTTCCAACGTAGTTTGAGTCGTCCGAGTCAATTGTTGCTTACGGGTTAAAGCTCCTGGTAAGGCCTCACCACTTGGTAATGTTGAAGGCAGATTATCATAACCAAAGATCCTCGCCACTTCTTCCACTAAATCAGCTTCAATCGTAATATCCCAACGTCTAGATGGAATAGTCACTGTAAAAAGATCTTCTGTAACCGTAAAAGGGAAATCCAAGGCATCAAAAATTTCGCTGACAACTTCAGTCGTTAGGGCTGTTCCTAATGAACGGTTGATTTTTTCTAACGTAATCCCAATTTCAATTTTCGGCGCCTTTGTTTCAGAAGCCACCATCTCTCCAGAAACAATGGTGCCATCGCCAAGCTCGGCTACCATTGCGGCAGCAAAATCACAGGCTTCTTGGACTGTATTTAGATTAATGCCTTTTTCAAAACGACTGCTTGATTCACTGCGCAAACCAAATTGTTTTGATGTTAAACGAGTTGTAATCGGTTCAAAGGAAGCAGCCTCAAGAGCAACCGTTGTTGTTGTACTCACAATCTCGGAGTCAAAACCGCCCATAACGCCCGCTAAAGCAATCGGATCTTGACCATTTGTAATCACAATATTAGCGGGTGTTAATTGACGATCCTCACCATCTAATGTTTTTAATACTTCCTCGTCTTTGGCACGTCGAACGACAATCTCTTTACTGCCAATTTTGTCATAATCAAAGGCATGCATCGGTTGTCCAAAAAGTAATAAGACATAGTTTGTCACATCCACGACGTTGCTGATGGGACGAATGCCTTCATTCATCAAGCGCGTTTGCAACCATAATGGGCTCTCTTTTACTGTGACATCCTTGACAAGGCGCATACGGTAATTAGGCGCATCATTGATGTCTTCCACTTTAGCAGTTAGATAATCCTCAATCCTACTGGTTTGATCTTCTACTAATACTTTTGTTGGGAAAACTGGTTTTTGACGATAAATTGCGCCAACTTCATGAGCCACGCCACGCATGCTTAATGCATCTGCACGATTAGCCGTGATTGACAATTCGATGATGGCATCATCCATCTCTAAATATGAGAAGACCGGCTCGCCAGGTACAGCATTATCAGGCATGAAATAGATACCATCAGCATAGTCTTTGGGAATCAGGTTATCTGAATAGCCCAGTTCTTGTAGTGAACAAATCATGCCAAGAGACACTTGACCGCGCATCTTGCCTTTTTTTATTTTAACATTGCCAGCAATACGAGAATTAGGTAATGCCACAATCACTTTTTTACCTGCTTTGATGTTAGGCGCGCCACAAACAATTTGAGATAATTCATCTTCACCTACATCTACTTGGCAGATTGATAAATGATCGCTATCCGGATGAGGCACACATTCTTTGACATCGCCAACGACGATTTTTTTTAAGCCCTCTTCTGGAACATTAACCTCTTCTACTTCAATTCCTGTGCGTGACATTTTATCTGCTAATTCGTCAGGCGTAGCTGACAAATCAATTAATTCATTCAACCATTTATAAGATACTAACATAGTATTACTCCTTTACCTTGAATTGTTCTAAGAATCGAATATCATTTTGATAGAAATAACGAATATCGTTGACACCATGACGTAACATCGCAATCCGATCGGGTCCCATACCAAAAGCAAAACCACTGTATATGGTAGAATCGATATTGGACATCTCCAAGACGTTTGGATGAACCACACCAGCTCCTAAAATTTCAATCCAGCCTGTTTGTTTGCATACATTACAACCTTCACCGCCGCATTTAAAACAACTGACGTCAACTTCAACTGACGGTTCTGTAAATGGGAAATAGCTCGGACGCAAACGAATTTCACGATCGTCACCGAACATTTTTTTCATCACTACTTCCAGGGTTCCTTTTAAATCTCCCATGGTAATGTTTTTATCAATAACCAAGCCTTCGATTTGATGGAACTGATGGCTATGTGTAGCATCGTCGCTGTCACGACGGAAAACTTTTCCTGGGCTAATCATGCGCAATGGGCCTTTCGAAAAATCGTGTTTCTCCATAGTCCGTGCTTGAACAGGCGATGTATGAGTTCTTAGCAATAGTTCCTCAGTGATATAGAAAGTGTCTTGCATGTCACGAGCTGGATGATTTTTAGGCAAATTCATCCGTTCAAAATTATAGTGATCTTGCTCCACTTCAAAACCTTCAACGACCTGGTATCCCATACCGATAAAAATATCTTCCATTTCTTGCATCGTTTGAGTTAGGACATGAGCCGTTCCTTGAGGGACATGTTTTCCTGGTAGTGTAACATCCAAAGTTTCATTTTCTAAAGCAGCGTTCATCTCTGCTAATTCCAACTCACCTTTCTTCTCCTCGATTTTAGCTGCTAAGTGGTCACGAATTTCATTAGCAAAGCTCCCAACTAAAGGGCGTTCCTCCGCGGTTAAATCTTTCATTCCACGTAATACTTCCGTGATTGGGCCTTTTTTCCCAAGGGTTTCCACACGGATTTGATTTAATTCATGTAAGGCAGCGCTGTTAGCAATTTTATCAACTGTTTCAGCTTTCAGTATTTCTAATTGTTCTTTCAAAGACATGATAATAATTCCTTTCTATTGGTTTTATCTATAATCTGGATGAATAGAAGAGCGTTTGAAAATGAGCGGTCCACAGGCAAAACAAAAATAAGACCTCATTCCATAAAGGAACGAAGTCTCGCGGTACCATCCTAATTTACGACAATGTCGTACACTTTTCTTTGTTAACGGTGGACTCACCGACTTAGTTTAAACACTAAGTGACTCAGGAAGTGAACTTCATTTAGTTAAAGAGGGGTCGCTTTCAGTCAGTGGCGACCTTCCCTGTGCTCTTTTAGTCTAAATTACTCTTTTCCTTCAACGTTTTTCTCTCTATTACTTTACAGTCTACAAGAAACTATTCAGAAGGTCAACTGCTTTCCTCAACTGATAGCCATTTTTCTGACCATTTTTGGATTTCTCCCATGGCCCCCTTTAAATCCCGCCCTTTTTCGGTTAAACGGTATTCGACTTTTTTACTGTTGTCTTTATCTTCAATTCGTTCAACAATCTCGTTAAGTTCAAGCTCTTTTAATCGTTCCACTAAAACACGATCACTTAGGTTAGGAATCTTTACTGCAAGCTCGCCAAATCGCTGACAACCTTCTTCCAATAACACATCAATGATTAGCCCGTTCCAGCGCTTACCTAAAATCGAAAAACTTTTTTCAAATTTAGGACATAAGGTAAACTGACGTTCTTGGCATTCCGTACTTATTTGAATTTCGGCCATACCTCTCACCTCTCTTTTAATATAGTATAGCACCTTTCCTTACTAATTATAAGCTAGCTGTTTGTGTATTACCACACAAAAGAAAAATAAAAAGTAGTCAACCAACAACTCGTTGACTACTTTAGACTCGTTCTTACCCAGCCATTCCAAACATGGAATAAACTTTATTTTTAGCATTTCTGAAAGCCGGCACTAAAGCCTCATGAGTCGCACAATACTTGTCTACCATTGTGACGATATAGCTCTCCTTGTATTTAGGTGGTGCAATAGTGGCTAACCACATATGCTTGATGATAATATCTTTTTCCAAGTCAGATAATTCAGTTAGTTTTTCAGCATTTTTCACGGCAACTCGTGGATGAACATAAGCATGGGTCCCACCATCGAATTTTTCCGTCCGCCAATCGTAATAAAATAAGTCATGCAATAAACCAGCACGAGCTGTTGCACGGGCGTTACCATTCCACTTCTTTGCCAAGCGATAGCTCAAATAAGAAACAGAGATAGAATGCTCTAACCGTGTAGAGTAGTGATGCTGCTTGAATTCACCTAGACTTTGTACTTCATCTGTGTAAATTAAATCTTCGATATAAGACATATACTCTTGATCTTCTTGCCAATTTTGTTTCAATTCACATAACTTCCTTCGTTTTTAGTGACGTTTTAAATTGATAAAACCCCCGTAGAAACTATCGTGAGGTTTACAATAATTATATAATATCACCTGCCATAAAATAATTCCACCTTATCGCACAATATTAATGTTTTCGTAATATATTAAGATTGTAATGAAAACATCAGAATCCCTGCGGCAACGGCCACATTTAATGATTCAGCTTGACCGATAATTGGTATATACACATTTTTGTCTGTTAACTGTAATAATTGGGAAGAAACACCTTGACCTTCATTCCCCATCACTAAGGCCACATGAGACTCAAGGGACAACTCTCGATAATCAACCGCTTCTGGATTAAGTTCTGTCCCAATTAGTTGAAGTCCTTTTGTTTTTAAAGCTGGAATGACCTCAGCTAAATCCCCCTCCATAATTGTTAAATGAAAATGAGACCCCTGCATGGATCTAAGTACTTTTGGATTGTATATATCGGCGCAGCCTTCTCCTAGTACCACACCAGCATAACCTGCTGCATCAGCCGTTCTTATCATGGTCCCCACATTTCCGGGATCTTGAACATTATCCAACAACAATAAATTTCCCGTCACCGTCTCTGGCAACACCTCTTTATTCAACTTAACCAAAGCCATCATACCTTGAGGTGCTGGCACATCACTAACGTTTCTAAAGACCTCATCACTCAATAAATAATAGGTGATCGCATCTGAGGTCATTGGTAATCCGGGTAACAATTCATAGCCCTGATTATTCATAATGATGGTTGTCACCATTGCTGGTGACTTTAAGGCTTCCTCAATTAAATGAACACCTTCGATTACATAATGGCCATGCTCTTCTCGGTACTTTTTCTTCGTTAGTTTTTTGATTTCTTTAATAAAATTATTTTTAGTTGAACTGATTTCAATCATTTGTTTAAATCTCCTTCTGGACTGGATTTCGCTACATTATATCATTGAATAGGAACAAGAACTATAATTCTTCGCAAATTAGTTATTGAAAAAACTTTTTTTACAGGTAAAATTAAGGTAATAATGACTTTTTAGCTAATTCTCCATGACTTGGGTTAGCTTCACTATCTTTTATAGGAGGTATTGACATGAAGAAAGTACGTATGCGCGTGAGCGGTCGCGTGCAAGGTGTTGGTTTTCGGTTTCTCACAAAGATGGCAGCAGACCGATTAGGAATCAAAGGGATTGTTCGCAATGAGCATGATGGGTCAATCTACATTGAGGCCATTGGGGCTGAAGATGTCTTAGAGGACTTTATTAGCCTGATAAAAGGATCTCCCTCACCAAGTGGGCGAGTCGATGAATGTGATATCATATACGATGATGCGATCAAAGAACGGACGAGTTTTGACGTGACTTACTAGAGTCATGGAGATAGCCGTTACATTATTTTAACGATTTCAATTGAAAAAAGCATGAAAATCTATTATAGTAGTCTTTACGAGTAAAATTTGAAAAAAGGAAGAAACTAATGAAGAAAAAATTTAAAAAATGGCTGTTAGCATCTGGGATGTTCGGCTTATTATTAACCCTTTCAGGTTGCGTTCAGACCATTAAGAGTGGTCCTAATGCTGGAAAACCAACTGGAGATGGCTGGGTATACAATCTGTTAGTTGAACCGTTCAGTAAACTGATCACCTTTTTTGTGGATATGTTTGGTGGCAACTATGGGTTAGCGATTATCGTTTTCACCTTGATTGTTAGAGCGATTATTTTGCCACTTGGTTTACATCAATCTAAAAAAGCCAGTTTACAATCAGAAAAAATGCAATTTTTAAAACCGTCTATTGACGCGTTGCAACAAAAACAAAAAGCAGCCGTTACTCAAGAAGAACAAATGGCCGCCACCCAAGAAATGCAAGCTTTCTATAAAGATAACAATATGAGCATGTTTGGTGGTATGGGTTGTTTGCCTCTTCTGATTCAAATGCCTGTCTTCACTGCCCTTTTCTTCACAATTAAATACATGCCTGGAATCGATACTGCTACTTTCTTAGGAATCAATCTAGGTAAACCAAATATGATTTTCACTGTACTGGCTGCCTTAAGCTACTTGCTACAAAGTTATTTAGGTACAATTGGCATTCCTGAAGAACAGAAAAAACAAATGAAAACGATGATGTTTATGTCTCCTTTGATGATTGGTTTTATTTCCTTAAGTTCCCCGGCAGGTGTTACACTATACTGGGTCATCGGTGGTATTTTCTCTTGTATTCAAACTGTTATTAGTAACTTTTATCAAAAACCACGGATTCGCGCACAAATCGCTGAAGAATTCCGTAAAAATCCGCCTAAAGAGGTTAAGATTCCCGTTGTGAAACCAAAAGATGTGACACCGGCACAATCTAATTCTAAAAGTTATAACGCAACCAAATTAAATAAAAATGCTCAAGGTGGTCGGAATGCTGGTCGCCAACAAAATCGCAAATAGTTTCCTATACAGTTCTACCTAAAAAGGTGGAGCTGTTTTTTTACATCCACTAGTCCTTAGAGCCTCACAATTTGATTGACCTGATTCCCCTTTTTATCGTTCCGATTACCTCTATTCTCCTTCATCCAAGTTAGATAATACATTCATTTAGCAAAATAACCTATTGTTATTTCTTTTTTTTATGATAACCTGAATAAATAGTTAGACAGTAGGAGGCTTATATTGAAAGATTTAACAAGTGGAAACCCAATTAAACTTATTTTACTTTTCACCATTCCCTTATTAATCGGAAATGTGTTTCAACAATTTTATCACATGGCCGACATGATTATCGTCGGTCAAGTGCTCGGTAAAAATGCTCTTGCAGCAGTCGGGTCAACAGGGAGCTTGACCTTTTTGATTATTGGTTTTGCCCAAGGACTGACGGCTGGATTATCCATTATCGCTGCTCAGCGCTTTGGGGCACGGGATTACCAAGGGATCAAGCGCAGTTTTGCCATGAGCATCTTAATTAGCGCCGTAGTAACGGTCGCTCTAACCATCCTTGGGTTATTGTTTATTCGACCAATGTTGGTCTTGATGCAAACACCAGCTGAAATTATCGATGATGCCTATACCTTTATTGCCATTATTATCATCGGAATCTTTGCCGCAATGGCCTTTAACTTATTATCCAATGTCATTCGGGCTTTGGGAGATAGCCGTACACCTTTACTGTTTTTAATCGTTGCTAGCGTAGTGAATGTGGCCTTAGATGTGTTGTTAATCGTCTATTTGGACTTCGGTGTCGCGGGAGCAGGGATTGCAACCGTTTCTGCCCAAGCCGTTTCCGCTATCCTTTGTATGCTGTATATTAAGCGGAGTATTCCTCAACTCCAACTTTCCAAACGTGACTTTAGCTTAGCTTGGGATGAATGTTACACCCATATTCGAATCGCCTTGCCAATGGCCTTTCAAGCGTCAATCATTGCCATTGGAGCGATTATCCTGCAGACTGCTCTGAACGGTTTAGGAACGGATGTCGTTGCGGCACAAGCCGCGGCTAGTAAGATTGACCAATTCGCCGTATTGCCAATGGCCTCATTCGGCGTAACCATGGCCACTTACACCGCCCAGAATTACGGTGCCAAAGAATATCAACGAATCCTTAAGGGGGTCCGTCAGTGCCTAACCTTAAGCATTGGATTTAGTATTGTGGCTGGTTTGATTGTCATCCTATTCGGAGGTAAATTAGTGACTCTGTTTGTCAGCCCTAAAGAAACTGCTGTCATCAGTCTAGCTCAAACCTTTTTCAATATTAACGGCAGCCTCTATTGGATTCTAGCCATTCTCTTTATTATTCGCTACACCTTACAAGGCCTTGGCCAAAGCGTCATCCCAACCATTGCTGGGATTGTAGAATTAATCATGCGTTCCTTTGCCGCTCTTGTTTTAACGGCCATGTTTGGTTTTGCTGGAGCCGCGATTGCTGGCCCACTCGCATGGGTTGGCTCAGTGGTTGTCCTCCTTTATTCCTACTTCAAAGCAGTTAAGAAGCTAAAACAGCTCTCTTTGGATAGCCTTTAAACACAAAAGTCATCGGACTTTTGTGTTTTTTTGAAACTTGCTCAATAGTCCTTACCAGATCCATACAAAATGAAATAACTAGTACTTTCACTGAAATATTCAATGAAAATTACTAAATAAGCTCATTTAGCCATAGTTAAAAAACCCTTTTTATGTTAACATTGAACTTGTGTTTTTAACTTCAATTATAGTTAGGAGATTTTTATCATGTTTGCAAGAAACAAAAAAGATCAATTCGCCGAATTACTCCATGATATGACTGTCAATCTAAAGGAAGCGGCTACTTACTTTTCTTCTTTTTCTTTAGAGAAACCCGAGGACGTCAGTGTTTTTTCTGAAACAATCAACAACTATGAATCTAAAGGCGATAGACTAGTCTACCAAATGATTGTTCAACTCAACGACACGTTTATTACGCCAATCGAGCGGGAAGATATTTTAGAACTGACCAACCGCATCGATGATGTCCTAGATGCCATGGAAAAAGCGGCCCTTTCCTTTGAAATTTGCCACTTATCCAAATTTAACAACGTTATCACTAAAATGGCTGCTGAGATTTCAGGAGCTACCGATGAAATCGCTACAGCTGTAGATCATATTTTCACCAAAAAATTAAAATTAATCAATGCCCATTCCAAAAAAATCAAACAACATGAATCGACTTGTGACGCCCTTTATCGTGAAGCGTTGCTCGCTCTATTTCAAGATGAACAAGATCCAATTCGTTTAATCCGTTATAAAACGGTATACGAAAACCTCGAAGAAATCGCGAACTTCTGTGAAGATGTCTCTAAGACCCTCAACTCAATCGTGATGAAAAACGCTTAGGGGGCCGGTTTAGATGGATCAAATGTTTTTTGTCACCGTCCTAATTGTCATCGCCGCCTTAGTCTTTGATTTGATCAATGGCTTTCACGATACAGCAAATGCGATCGCCACAAGCGTCTCAACCAAAGCTTTAAAACCAAAACATGCCATCATGATGGCTGCTGTGATGAACTTCCTAGGAGCTATTTCGTTTACGGGAGTTGCCAAGACAATTACAAAGGGGATTGTTGACCCCATCACCTTACCTAAAGGTGAAATAGTGATTTTAGCGGCGCTAATTTCAGCCATTATTTGGAATCTAGTGACGTGGTACTTTGGTATTCCCAGTAGTTCTTCTCACGCACTAATCGGTGCGATCGCAGGTGCCGCCATTGCATCTGCTGGCTTTAGTGCTATCAAATATTCTGGCTTTGTTCTGATTATTATTGGGCTAATTGCTTCGCCAATCATTGCCTTTATTGTCGGTTATCTTGTTTATACCTTGATTAAGACGGTTTTCAAAAATGCCAATCTGTCAAAAGCTAATAATCGTTTTCGCTTATTTCAGATTTTAACTGCCGCTCTCCAGTCTTATACTCATGGTACCAACGATGCCCAAAAAGCTATGGGGATTATCACAATGGCTTTAATTGCCAATGGCTATCAAACCGGTGATGACGTCCAACGTTGGGTCCAAATCGCCTGTGCCACTGCCATGGCTATCGGAACCAGCATTGGTGGCTGGCGGATCATTAAAACTGTTGGTGGTAAAATCATGAAAATCAAGCCCGTAAGTGGTGTGGCAGCCGATGTTAGTTCCGTCATGATTATTTTCAGCGCCACTCTCTTCCATTTACCCGTTAGTACAACCCACGTTATCAGTTCGGCTATTATGGGGGTTGGTGCCTCACATCGAATCAAAGGAGTGAAGTGGGATACCGGTCAACGCATGCTTTTCACCTGGGTCATCACACTTCCGATTTCTGCTGTTATTTCAGCAATTATTTTCACAATCTTAAAGCTCTTTATTTAGTCACTATTTCACGACTTGACAGGAAACTGTTGAGTCGTTTTTTTCGCCACTTAGATAGTCAACAAAAACCTTATTGAAGCGCCTTTTCATCATAAAGCCAACCAGAGAATCAATTGTCGAAATTATCTAAAAATAACCTCTGATAACCTCTCTTAAACCACTCTCATTTGTGCACATTTCACTAATAAAAAAAGTTGATTTTTTTAGCTTGCAATTTCTATTTTTACATGTTATCTTTATGTCAAATACAAATAGTTGATTTGTTAGGTGAGGCTTCTATACAAACACAGGATGCTGCCCAGAAACATCGA
>NZ_CAUQJB010000036.1:0-46110 GCF_963518325.1 uncultured Vagococcus sp.
TCCCTTTTTAGTTAATTGTATCACAAAAACACACTATTCTTTCTATTACTTTACAAAATAATAACCTTGACCTTTAGTAGCAAGGTCAAGGTTATTATCACAAATTCTAATAATTAAAAAATGTTCTAGTTATCATCATTTAGGACTAAAGGTGTATCTACTATAGTTGGGATAATATATGAAATATATTCAGTGTAGTTGCTTATCCTTTTTATTTCTCGGATAGATACTTCATATTCTTTATTTATTACTACTTTGTTATGAGATAAAGAATCATTAGAAACGTGTACATCAATTTCGTTGAGATCTTCTAACAGAAATGTTAATGTTTTTTTTATGACGTTAACGCCAGTCAAACGACCTTTAATAGTTACATCAGACTCTTTCTCCTCAGTAATATTAACCGACAATTTCCTTGAAACATCCTTAATTCGAGCTGTTTCAAAATATTGAAATGTATTTTGATCTGCTGGCTTATACTTAAATGAAACCTCATTTGTCGACATATTAGTAAACCATTCTTTTGTGTATTTTAAAGTTCTCAATCCGTAATGTTCTTTTATATATTTAGAAGAGTCTTTCTTATCAAAACTAGAGAATAAATCATTTAATACAGTGAAGTACTCTTCCTGTTCTATTTTGGACTCAAGGTCTATAGAATCTTGAGTAACATCATTTAATGTTGATAGATGTATAATGAAAGAACCTTTATCAACACCAGTAATGACTAATTTAGTTTCGTCTCTAAATAATTTCCTGATTCTACTAGTGTCTGATCCATTACCATGGACCATATTCATGGCGCTTGTAAATGCATTCTGCAGTCCGTTAGTAACTGAATTAAGTGTATCTAAGTCGATTAGACCGGGTTTTAGTTCCGTATCAATTTTTATCATGGGTTTTTCAGTTTCAGCTCGACTGATACTTTCGAAATCATTGATTTGATCACTCATTAATTTGAAGGAATCGTAGAAAGGATTATCTTTAGACATTTCCAAATTGAAAAGTTTACTCATTATCATCACCCCCATTTATATCGCTAGGCAGTATTTGAAAAATACCTTTAGCACACTCATTTCGATCAAAAGTGAACTTGCCTTTCCAGTAATTATACATCAACTCAGCATTTTGAAGCAAGTCGCGAGCGTTACTTAATCCAATACTAGAAACTATATTATCCCAATCATTTTGAATAGGTCCAGGATCTGGAGCAACATAAAAATCAATTTTTAAATTTGAGAATCTTTGAGAATAGGCAATATACTCGCTTATTTCAGAAACTTTTTCATTGATTATACTAGCGTTATCAGATGTGACGTTGATAATTATAACACCATCAATATCATTGGGATTGTTCTTGTTAGTCACGAAACTTCCATCTAACCATATTTTAGAAACAAAGGTCAGTAGCTCAGCCATTTTAGTGTTCCCGAGAAAAGTATTTAAATCAGTATGTATCTGTTGTCTAGTTGATGAATTAGTAAAATCGGTTACGAAAAGCTGTTCAAATTGATCTGGATTGATCGGATGTATACCTTGTGCGTAATTACCATTAGCGTCAAACATATAAGTCTCCTTTTTTTGTTAATAAACATAATATATTATAACGTAAATAAAATAACAAGAGAACGCATGTTTATTCGCTTGACTAGCAACTATCTTAATATATGCTGTTGACTGAACAACTATGGTTTTAGGTGATAGAAAATTCGTATTCTTGCATAAAATAATAAGGTGAACGCAAAAAAATGAGGGCGATCCTATAGATGCCCTCTAACCCGTATTTACTTTGAAGTAAATAAAATCGATTGTAGTTAAACAATCTACCCATGGCACACGAAGTGTACCAAAATTATATCTTAATTATACGGGTAATCCCTTTAATTGTCAATTATGTAGCTAACTATCGCTTCGTCAATCTTATTCATATAGGTGTCAGTGATGATCATTTTACCGAGTGGGTCATAAGCATGTTCCGGCAATAAGATTCTGTGTTTTGATATAGTAGTAACGTTGTCAAGTTTCACAAAACTTTTCTTTTCAAGTGAATTCATGTAGATATTTAGTTGTTTCTTTATTCCTTCGCGAATTTCTTTCTCATTCTCCAGCTTAGTTAAAAATTCTTTTTCGATTTCTTTGGTTTTATCATACGACATCGCGAGAAAAAGCATAGCCATTTCTAAAGGGTCATCTTCTTTGGATGCTATTTCGTATCCTTTTAATGCTAGAAAACCAGCGATTTGCTTCGATATACTGAAATCCAAAGCGTGGTTGTGAGTGCCTGTTTTAGAAGTTAGCGGAATAACCGTTATTTTTTCACTAAGCGGGTTGTCATTTTTTGTAATTGAAATTGCATAGTGCGGTCCAGATAATTCGGTTCCGATATTAAGACCGAAATTCACTTTTATAAGAGTTCCTCTTTGGTACGTATGCCACCTTCTGTCCTTTTTATTTGATGATTTGTAATCATTTTTTAGTGCGTTTGATAGGAAAAGAATTTGGTTTGAGTAGTTGCATCCTTTAAAAAAATTGCGACTTTTATTTTTTACGTATCTAAAATTATTAAAAGATTCCTCAAGTTTAGAGATAGGCATCATTTCACTCCTTTTCGAATTTGTTAAATCTTATTATATTGCACGAAACAAGATTACTCAATGATGACATGCAAATAAGCTAGACCAAAATTAATGGTCTAGCTTATTTTGTCTTTTAAGTAATTCGATAAATTCTGGAATGTTATCTCTTATCTTTGGTTCGTAATATTCTCTAGCAGCGCGTTTGTAGCTTTCTGCGACAGTCTCAGCTTCTTCGGTAGAGCTATAGGTAAGAGTTTCTTTTCTCTCTATCAAATCACCTAAGTACACGGTACTACCTTGTACTTGGACAACTACACTCATGATTAAGTCCAAAGTTTTTTCGACTATTTCTTTTTTGTTAGGTTCCATAGAGTATGCCTTATTTAATCCTGTATGATTGATTTGAAACAAGTTGAGTAATATCAGAAAGACCGTTTAATGATAATAGTTCATCTGTCGTTATACCGTTATTTATGGCGAAACGATAAGCGTTACCTTCGAATACAGCGTATTGAGGTTCATTTGCTTTAGCTTCTTCTTGAGCGATTCTTTCTTTGTTTTCGGCGCTCTTTTGTTCAATAAACTGCTTGTCTTCTTCACTCTGATAGTCAGTTATAGGCTGTTGAGCGACATCCTGGTTAACTTGCGATTGGACACCTTGGACGTTTTGGCCGGTTGTTGTTTCTGCAGCAGTAAGTTCTTTATTTTTCTTCTCTAACTCTTCAATAGATTTCTTTTGTTTTTCCAATTCCTCGGCGTTCTTCTTCGATATGTCAGCTATTTTCTTATTCTCTTCCACAAGCCTATCATTTGTCTTAGACTGACTTTCATACTTATCCTTATAACTAGTCATTAAGTTAAACGCATAGCCTGTAGACGCAACTAAACCACCTAAAACGACGACTAATAAAACAGTTGTAATCGTTGAACGTTTCATGA
The DNA here is from genome assembly GCF_963518325.1 of uncultured Vagococcus sp. Lineage (NCBI taxonomy): Bacteria > Bacillati > Bacillota > Bacilli > Lactobacillales > Enterococcaceae > Vagococcus > uncultured Vagococcus sp. The sequence goes on from NZ_CAUQJB010000036.1 coordinate 3,516, forward strand.
TTAACCCCTCCAAATAATTCTATACCTAAATATTACCACAATAGTGAGAAAAGTGTAAATTAGACCTTAGTCGCACCAGGTGAAATTTGTATTTAATTTTTCACGATCATCAGGATAAAACTCTCCTTTAGATGCATTTAAATAAAAGATATACATATCTTCACCTATTTCTTGAAAAAGAAACCTACCACTAGACCACATAAACTCATGAAACTCCTCATAAGAAATATTCCCCAATTCATACTCTATGATTGTGTCCATTTTTTAAAGTCCTCAATTTCAATATTTCTTATTTCATCCATAAAAACTGTTTGATCCCCAACGTACAATTCATTTTCATCGTACCCTTGAACGAAACCTATAATATCATCGTAGTATTTCCCTTCAAAATCCACCATGTCTAACTGTATGATAATCAGGGCGCTTTTTTGAACGGCTTTCTCAATAACTTCGCTAATTTCTACTTCAGACATTAATGCTTTTTGTTTATTTACTTTACCTGCTACTTTTTTCGCCTGATTAATCATCGCTGTTTGTTCCGATAAATAAAATCCGGCCCATTTTTTCATTCCCCGATCATGATACTTTGAAAAATAACTTTGCAACGACTCCCTCAAATCTTCCAATTTTAATCAATCCCATCTGTCCCGCCAGCATGACCACCAACCAAAGAAGAACGATTGATGGCTGTGGCACCATCTAATAAACTACTTGAGTGTACAAGTGATCTAAAGCCGAATTTGGATCGTACAATATCTACGACATTATCGACGTTTTCTTTAGAAATTTGTTTAACCGGATCCTGAAACAAATCGAGCTGAGTATTCGTGTGGTGCACTAGCTTAGAATAGCTGATAGAAATATGCCGCACAGTATAATTTTCGTAGTTTTCCCTAAAGATATCCAAACAATGTTGTGTGAGTATTTTAGAGTTGGCAGTAGCCGTTATTTTCTTTTGTCTACTAAATCCTCGCTGCCCGTCATCACGAGAATAACCAATGCCCAAAGAAACGCATTCTGTTTGACATCCTTGTCGGCGAATACGTGTAGCCACTTGTTCTGCGATTTCTCTTATGACTATTTCAATTTCTTTTTTATCATTGTAATCCCTCATTAATACCTGGGAGTTCCCATAAGACTTTTCGGCAGGAATGAATACTTGATTCAATCTACTTCGATCTATCCCCCACGCATGAGCAATCAATTGTTCTCCCATAACACCAAGGCGTTCTTTCATAAGAGCAGGGTGAGTTTGGGCTAATTCATAAACCGATGTGATCCCATACCTATTTAACCGTTTCTTCGTACGGCCGCCAATACCCCACATATCCGTTAATTCAGGAATTTTCCAAATCGTGTTCGGTACATCTTTATAACGCCATTCAGCTTTCATGTCTGGTGATTTCTTGGCAGAATTATCTAATGCTAATTTCGCTAAAAGGGGATTATCCCCAATCCCGATAGTACAATATAGCCCAAGTTCATGATAAACATCGAACTGAATCATCCTAGCGATACCATAAGCGTCAGAGTTAAACAGTTTAAGGCTTGCTGTGACGTCCAAAAAGGATTCGTCGACTGAATAGATGTGCAAGTCTGTATCACTCACATATCGCCTGAATATCTCATTAATCTTCATGTTTTCATCTAGATAAAACTTCATTCTTGGTGGAACGATTAATAATCGTGGGTCATCTGGTATCTCGTACTTTCTAGTTACATTAGTGATACCTAATTCTGATTTAGCCATAGGGGAGGCAGCTAAAGCTAATCCGCCGCCACTGTCTGCGTTACTCATAACTATTAATAATGTTTTAAGAGGATCTAAACCTCGGCTAACACATTCAACTGAAGCATAAAAACTCTTTAGATCGACACACAATATATCCCTATGAGGTTCGTTAGAATAATCATATTCCATTTTCACACCTACGCTTTCATGGCAAATTCCATTAGGAATGAGGTTGGGTTTCTAATCGTCATTTTGTCGATAACAAGTTTGTCAGTTTTGCTAATATGGCCGAAGCAAGCAATCTCAGTTTGACCGTTCTCTAAAAAAAGTAACTGCTGAGCTAATTCTTTTTTTGTTACAATACAGTTAATTCGTTCTAATGGGGTAACAAGAGTAAAGCGGACCAGCATATCGGGATAAGTTTTGATTACCCTTATTTTATCTACAATTCCAATTTGATTAGTTTTCATATCCTCACTCCTTTATTAGTTGAATTATACGAACGTACGTTCTTTTTGTCAAGTGATAAATAACATGAAAATATTAATACTACTGGGCAAGAAAAGGGCACCGTTATATATTATCGTAAGATGTTGTGACATAAAAAAAGCTGTAAAGTGTTGTTTATCAATGTGTATAGCTTCTTAAATATTCTATTTTTCGCTCTCTTAATCCGTGGGTCGAGGGTTCGAACCCCCCACAGCCCATTGGGTGCCAAACCCACGAGAATGGTGTCACATCGGCGTCGCAAGACGTTTCGAAGATGTGATACGCATTCTCTTTTTTTTGTGCTTTTTAGTGTTTGGTGGCAGATGGTATCAATTGGTTGAATTGATCACTAGATTCATGGTCTGCGTTTTTTTTTATGAGAAAAAAATAGCCCTCAGCAATAAGCTGAGGGCAGGAGATTTTTATTTACTTTGGAGGAGTAAATAATGAAAAAGTTTTGTTAGGGTTGTTTGTTGGTATATCTATAATATACAGTCTAAATGTGAATTTATTATGACAAAGGTTGAACAATAGAATGAAGATTATGTTAAGGAAAAGTTACTAAATTGAAATGAGCAGTAGGCTTTCCAGAAGAACAAACGTCCTATGTAACAGTTCCAGGAATCCCTATTGCCATGAAATGGTTCTGGTACAGACTATGGCAGTTCTCTGTAGTATGCTAGCAAGAGTTGTCAATCAAGATGTGTCATTTAGATAGCGTGTGTCTTTAAGGCTAAGAGCGCTATTCTTTCAATTTTCATGAACGCTTTTATTATCTAAATAGTGGGTGTTTAAAGTTTCAGCAAGTTCTTTTGCCTGATTCAAAGCCTGGTAATCTTTTTGGGCAGGGGTGACAGCTGTTTTTAGGGAAAAAACTTTGCCAATACAATCGGTCTTAAGGTGGTGAAAGAGAATATCGGCTGAGCGCTCGGCGCTGATTGTGTCGCCATCACCTGCACCCGCTATAATTAAGACGCCTTTTTTGTGTTTAGTGATCAATTCGATATTTCGAAACTGGCGAGCGGTCCAGAAATATTGGAAACGACTGCACATGCTTAATAAGGGGCCGCTAAGCTCTGAAAAATAGAGAGGTGAGACGATAATCACGTTATCATACTCATTTATTTGACTGTAAAGAGTTTGCATCTGATCCGCCATAGGGCACTCGGTTTGTTGCCAGCAATGGCGACAGTCATTGCAAGGGCTAATGAGCTGATCGTAAGCGGAAAAGAGGGTGACCTCACCGATTAAATGCTTTCGCAATGTTTTGAAAATTTTCATAGAATCCCCATTTTTATGAGGTGAACCATTTAAAACTAATGTGTGCATAAAAAACCCTCCTATTATCAATTTAGTGTAACAGAAAAAAAGATAATAAGAAGGGTTGTCTTTTTTTATCGGTATGTTAAACACGAGTAGGCCGGGGGATCAAATTGACTATATAATCTTTTGACATAACGGACTTGGCAAAAATTGTCACTGGGGGAATTGTCTTTCTTTTTCCATTTTGGTAACGTTATAGTAGGTAGAATTAGGTCAAATAGTAGAGGAGTATGTTGAATGATTAATGGAACAGACAGTCTCAAAATTTTACAATTAACTGATATTCATTTGGGAGCCACGCCCTTTAATGAGGAGGATCAGAAAAGTTTGCGCAAAATTGAGGAAAGCTTGGTCTTGGAGCAGCCGGATTTAATTTGTTTGACAGGTGATCAAATCTGGTCAGAAGGAGTGACACAACCAGAGAAAGCTTATTATGCCTTAATCGATGTATTAAATCGATTTGATATTCCGGTTGTTGTTACGTATGGGAATCATGATTCAGAGGAGGGGATCACGCGCCAGGAGTTAAGAGCGATGGAGCTGAGGATCAAAAATTTAGCGGAAAAACAGTTTGTTTTTATCGACCCCCGAGATCGTGAGGCTTTTACGATTGAATTGTTTAAGGGAGAAGCGTTGACCAATGTGCTGTATGTTTTTGACACAGGCTCTATGGCTCCCATGGACTTTGACAGTTACGATTGGGTATCAGCGGAACAAATTGATTGGTACGAAAAAACTTTCAGTCAGTATCGTCAGAAATACGGGGTGACACGAGATCTTGCGTTTATGCATATTCCCTTACCTGAATATGAACAGGCCGCTGAGCAGATCGTTGACGGCTATTTTTGGGAACAAAATCCGCGAATTGCAGCACCTAAGCTAAACACGGGCTTATTTTCGAGGTTGGTCTTTAATCAGCATGTGACTCATATTTTTTGTGGCCATGATCACGATAATAACTTTGAAGGCGCTTTTTTGGGGATTAAGTGCATTTATGGAAATGTTTCCGGTTACAATTGCTATGGTGTTTTACCACGAGGTTATCGCTTAATCTCAGTGGCTAAAGATCGCATTAAGACAGAGCTTAAGCAATATCAGAGGTAGAAGTTAAGTCGAAAAGGAGTGTCGCTGACATGAGAGAACGGAATATGCCGTTGAGAAGTCGTTTTAATTATTATCAAAATTTGGCTAGTGCCTTAGCTTATAATGAGGAGCAGTCTGACTACTACACAACATTAGCTGGGGAGTGGCAGTTTTTATTCTTAAAGAGCCCCCAAGATACCCCGGCTGGGTTTATTCAAGGGGCCTACAACGCACTTGAATGGGACAAGATTCAGGTGCCAAGTCAGCTGGAATTTGCTGGCTATGGTCAGCCGATTTATGCCAATATTGATTATCCTTTTCCCGTAGATCCTCCTTATGTGCCATATGAGAATCCCACAGGGCTCTACTATCGTAAATTTTCTTATAATAAACAATTAGACCAGCAAATACTGAGATTTGATGGTGTTGAATCGACGTTTGAGGTTTGGCTCAACCAGCAGTATCTTGGCAAAGGTCAAGGCAGTCGTTTAATGACTGAATTTGACATTACTGAGATGTTAAAAGAAGGTGAAAATGAATTAGCCGTTAGAGTGAATAAGTGGTCGGTTGGTAGTTATTTAGAGGACCAAGATATGTGGTGGTTGTCGGGAATCATGAGAGATGTCAGCATAGTGGAAGAAGGAGAGATTAATGATTTAAAGATTACCCCTTTTTCAAAAGGTGATAACTGGTTTATCGATGTGGCGATGTCAGTTGAAACGGCCGCTTCTTTTAAAGGCCATCTCTATTTTCAGGGAGAAAGGGTCTCACAGTACAAGTTAGGCCCTCAGGCGGCGATTGAAGTGGTGGATCCTTTATTGTGGAATCAAGAAACCCCTAACTTATATTGTCTAGTGATTGAGTTAAATCAAGAGTTATTTATTCCGATCAGATTTGGCTTAAGAGAGATTCAAATGATCGATCAACTGATGTGTTTAAATGGCTTGCCGATTTTGTTTAATGGTGTTAATCGCCACGAATTTCATCCAAAGAAGGGCCGCTGTTTATCACGAGCCGATATTTGGGCAGAACTGTGCCAAATTAAGCGTTATCACATCAATGCGATCAGAACAGCTCACTACCCTAATACGCCTTACTTCTATGATGTCTGCGATGAGCTAGGCTTATTGGTAATCGACGAATGTGACATTGAGACCCATGGTTTTCCAGAAGAAACGACGCCAGCTAAAGATCCCTTTTGGCAATCGGAATTTATTGCCAGAGGACTGCGGATGGTTCATCGGGATTATAATCATCCGTCAATTGTCATATGGTCTTTAGGGAATGAAAGTCATTTTGGTGAAAATTTTGTGGCAATGGCAGCGGCAATGCGCAAGCTGGATAGCTCGCGCTTACTGCATTACGAGGGAGATCGTCACTGTCAAGTAACCGATATGTACAGCACGATGTACTCCTCTTTGGCTGAGCTGGAAAAACGAGCCAGTCAAAAAATGACCAAAAAACCGCATATTTTATGTGAGTACGCTCATGCCATGGGCAATGGTCCGGGAAATTTACAGGATTATCAAGAGTTGTTTAATTTATACGACAGCCTTCAGGGTGGCTTTATTTGGGAATGGAAAGATCATGGAATTTACAACGAAGAGGAACAAAACTATTTGTATGGTGGCTGCTTTAATGAAAGTGTTCACGATGGTGACTTTGTTTTAGATGGCTTAGTTTTACCTGACGGCACGCCATCGCCAGGGCTATTGGAATATCGTCAAGTGATTCAACCGGTGTCCTTTCATTATAATCAAGGACAGTTGTTAATCCGGAATAAGTATGATCATCAGCCACTAAAAGATCTGCGAGTAAAGATTGAGGTAGTGACTCAACAAGGGGTGGTTTTGACTGAAGAACAGCCCCTTTCGCTTATCGAACCAGGAGGTTATAGTCAGGTTATGGCCATCGATTGTCCGAATGTAGTGACTGGCTACTTGACGGTCTCCCTGATCGTCGATCAAGGAACGGCGATTTTCCCGCAAGAGACAGTCTTTGCCCAAGACCAGTTTGCTTTTTCCAGCAGTCAACCTGTTAAGGATGAGCTGGAAGTAGTGGAGACCAGTCACGATTTGACCATATCTGGAGCTACTTTTACCCTTGGTTTTAATAAAAGTACTGGTAATTTGGCTAGTTTTGTTAAAGGGAACCGAGAATTACTGGCCTCTGAATTGGCCTTTTCCTTATCTAGAATGACGATTAGTAACGATGTTGAGATGCAAAAGAGTTGGCATGATTACTATTTGAATGAGTTATATACCAGAAGCGAGTCTTTCGACTTTGTCGTAGATCGAGGCACTGTCATTCTTTTTGTCAATCAATCCATATGCCCGCCAGTCGCTTCTTGGGGTGTGAAGATTCGCATGGAAATTTGGGTTAACGATCAAGGCATCAGTTATCAAGTCCGTGGCTGGTTTGAAGGCGAGAAACCGGCAGAGCTGCCAAGGATCGGTTGGGAACTGCCTTTGTTAGAGCCAGTGACACAGATTGCATGGTTTGGTAAGGGGCCAGGGGAGTCTTATCCAGATAGTCAGCAACACACTTTGATCGGCCATTACCGTCTCTCTGCTAAAGAATGGCGTTTCCCTTATATTATTCCTCAGGAAACAGGCAATCGTTCTGAAGTGAGTCAGAGCAGGCTAAGCTTGGATAACGGCCAGGAACTTTTGTTAAGTTCTGTCGGCAAGTTTAATCTTAATGTGATTGATTTAGTTAAAGAGCAAAATCAGCGCTATCGATATCTTGAGGAAAAAGCGGTGGAAAACCGTGGCATCAGAGTTGATCTGGCTGTTCGTGGATTAGGCAGTAATAGCTGCGGTCCAGTCCCTTTACGCAAAGATACGGTGTATAGTACGCCGTTTACTGGTCAATTTACCCTCGCTTAAGGGCGGGAAACGAAAGAAGAACTGAGGATGAAGTTAGTGTGTTTAAGTTCTTTTGAAAACGTCTTTTACAGTGGGCCGACAAGTGAGATAGAAACGCTAGAGGGAACGGCTTTACTTGGCGAAAAATATGCCATTCAATTCGCTTTTCAAGGGGAAGAAGAGTATCGGTATCATTTAGCACTTTCTCAAGAAATAGAGGCAAAGGTCTTTGAAGTTAAGCAAATTCCTGCTAAAACGCCGATTAAGGAAGTTTATGATGAGCAAATTTTAACAGGTGCCCCTGGTTATTTTCCAGATCTGTTACAACCAGTTGATACTCAAGGAACCGTCTCTGGAACGGCTCTTCAGTGGCACAGCCTATGGGTGGCGCTTTCTACAGAGAGGCCCTTAAAGTCCGGGAGGTCGACGTTTGTTTAACTTTGGTAAGTGACGAAGAAGAGATGAGCGCTACGTTTACTTTGGAGATTATTCCGACAAGCTTGCCCCAGCAGACCCTGATTCACACCGAGTGGTTACACACGGATTGTTTGGCTGCTTATTATGAGTTGGAGGTTTTTGAGGAACGTTACTGGCAGTTGGTGGAGGCCTACATTACTTTCGGTGTTGAGCACGGTCAAAACATGGTGTTACCCCCTCTTTTTACCCCACCCTTGGATATGCCGGTTGGCGGTGAACTGCCGACGGTTCAATTAGTTGGGGTGACCTATCAGGATGGGCGCTATGCGTTTGATTTTCAGCTTTTGGACAGGTGGTCGGCTATTTGTCGTCAGGCAGGGATTAAATATTTGAAATTTTCCCATCTTTATACTCAGTGGGGGGCGGCAGCCACCCCTAAAATAATCAGGAAACGCCAAGGGAAATCGGGCTTGCTGTTTGGTTGGCAGACGTCTTCGACGGGGAAGCGTATCAGGCCTTTCTGGCCCAATTGGTCCCAGAATTGTTGAAATGGGTTGAGGACAATGGCTGGCAAGAGGCTGTTTATTTTCATCTTTCAGATGAACCGGCTAAGGAGCATTTGGCCACTTATCGCCACCAAGCGACCCCTTTATGGGCATACTACTGCAACGCGCAGAAAATAACCGTATCCAATCGTTTTTTTGATATGCCATCGGCTCGAAATCGCATCATCGGCTATCAACTTTTTCAATATGGCATTAGTGGTTTCTTGCATTGGGGCTACAATTTTTGGTACTCCCAGTACTCCCGTCAGTTGATTAATCCTTTTCAAGTGACGGTTGCCACAGGGACCTTACCCTCAGGGGATGCCTTCTTGGTTTATCCGGGAGCGGAAGGGCCATTGCCCTCTCTGCGACTTAAAGTGTTTCACTATGCCTTACAGGATCAGCGAGCTCTAGCTAAATTGGCTGCTTTGACCAGTTTGACAGAGGTTCAAGCTTGGTTAAGTCAAGAGGCTGGCCAGTTGACCTTTGACAATTATCCAACAGATGCTCGCTGGCAATTGTTGACCAGAGAGAAAATCAATGGGCAAATCAGTTGTTGGATTAAGGGGAAAGCCGAGTTCCACTTGGAAAGAGTGACAGAATAGGTTTTTTTTGACAGGGATGTGACAAAAAATGTTATTAAGGATGTTGGAAGCGGATACTTATTTTGTTAATCTATAGCTAATTCATTGAAAGGGAGTTTTGATATGAAAAAAAGTTTAAAAGTTTGTCTAGGCCTAGGATTAAGCGTTGGGCTTTTAGGAGGATTAGCAGCTTGTGGGAAAAGTGAGGATGAGGCTAGCAGTGGAAAAGTAAAACTAGCAATTAATTTTTATACAGGTGCCATTAGTGAGGAAAGTATAAAAGCGGCAAAGGAAAAGTTTCCTGACTATGAACTGGATTTTAAAACTCTACCTGCAGATGAAAATTTTGATAAAAAACTAAAAACCAGTTTAAATTCAAAATCTGCCCCAGATATTACGGCAATTAATGACAATATAGAAGAATTTTTACCTTATGCAGATAAGTTTGTTAATTTACTGGATTATGGTGCTGAAGATGTGGCCTCAGAGTATGTGAGTTGGAAGTGGGAAAGTGGCTTGACAGCAGATAAATCTCAGTTGATTGCCATGCCGTTAGACATCGGCCCAACAGCCTTGATCTATCATGTGGAGACTTTTGAAAAAGCTGGCTTGCCAACGGATCCAGACAAAGTAGCTGAACAGATTAAAACAGATGAAGATTATATGGCTGCGGCTAAAGCGATTAAGGAAAAAACAGGTAAAGCGGCTTGGATGGCAGGCGATGATTTGCTGGCAACTCAGTTGCGGAAAGCCACGAAAAGTCAGTATAACGAAGAAGGCGAGTTAACCCTTGGAGATGGCGAAACCAGAAAAGCCTGGGATTATGTCGTTGAAGCAGTTGAAAGCGGTTATACCTTAGGGGTGACAGGGAATTCAGTCGACAGCATGGTCGCCCTTTCTGATGCGATGTATACGGCTCATATTGCTGCTTCTTGGGGCGTGACGGACATGAAAGATGATTATGACAAACGGATCGATAAATGGCGAGTTACCACTGCACCTGGCAATCCATCTAACTACGGCGGTTCATTTTTGGCAGTCATCGGCACTACTAGCCATCCAAAAGAAGCGGCTGAGGTGGTTAAATATTTAACCAATAAAGACAGTCAAACAGCTAACTTGAAAGAGCTGAGCTTATTCCCAGCTAATCAAGAAGTCTACGGCGAAGAGGTGATGGTTAACGAGGATGAATTTTTTGGCGGACAAGAAATCAATCAATATTTTATTGATGCAGCGGAACATATTGGATATGTCTACAAAGACAAACGGAATAAAGCCGCCAATGACTGCTTCACTGAACAGATGACCCTTGTGGAATACCAAGGAAAAGACCCAGAAAAAGCCTGGGAAGATGCTGTGGCAAAGGCTGAAAAACTTTAAAGATGAAGGGGTGGAATTAATTAGTGAGTCAGCTATTTAATTCCATCTTAATTATGACAGACGATTAAGCAGAATGGAAAAGAGGAAAGGGTATGGATCCAGAAAGTTCTAGAACAAAAAAACAACGCCTCATGGAGAGAGTTACCCCTTATGTATTTGTCTCACCTTTTTATATTTTATTTCTAATCTTTGGCTTGTTTCCAGTGGTATTTTCCGGAATACTGGCTTTCTCTAAATGGGATGGAATTGGCAAAAGAGAATTTGTGGGAATGGAAAACTTTCAACGGTTAGTTCAGGATACGGAATTTTGGGGAGCTGTTTGGAACACCTTGGTCATCTGGGTATTAAGTACCATTCCCATGTTGGTAATGGCCTTATTATTAGCGTTTACGATCAATCTGAAGTTTATTAAACACAAGGAAATGCTGAAAGCCTTGTATTTTGTGCCGAATGTGACGTCAGTTGTGGCGGTTACTATTTTATTTGGTCTAGCATTTTCAAGTCAAACAGGTTTGGTTAACAGTGTGCTTGAGATGATGGGCAGAGAATCAGTTAATTGGATTCGTGACCCATTTTGGGTAAAGGTGGTAATAGCCTTTGTCGGAACGTGGCAGTATTTGGGCTATAATATGATTATTTATTACACTGGCTTGCAAAAAATTCCCAAGGACTATTATGAGGCGGCCATCATTGATGGAGCGACAACTTTTCAGTTGTTCCGCCTAATCACGATCCCGTTGTTAAAACCGATTATTTTATTTACGGTGATGATGTCTACCATCGGTGGCTTACAAGTCTTTGCTGAAGCGCAAATTTTAGTGCCGAGTAATCCAACGGCAGAGGGTGGCGCTTTGACCATCGTCTATTATTTGTATCAGACCGCTTTTGGTCAAAATGTCTATGGCTATGGTGCGGCAATTGCCTGGGGCTTAGTCATTATTATCTTGTTATTGTCACTATTAAACTGGTACTTAACGACTTATCGAATTAAGGGGGAGAAGTAATGAATAAAGTGTCAGTCTGGCTCGTTAGAATTGTCATTTTTATCGGCGTCATTTTTTCACTCTTTCCCTTTTATTGGATGATTGTGATGGCTTCTCAAGATACGTCAGCAATCTATGCGGTGCCACCGAAGTTAACCTTTGGTCCTAATTTAATCGCCCATATTAAGACGGTGTTTGAGCAGACCACCTTTTTTAGATCGTTTGGTAACAGTATGTTTGTCGCAACAACGACGATGATTCTAATTTTATTTTTTGATTCATTGGCAGGTTTCGCGTTTGCGAAGCTCAAGTTCAAAGGAAAGAATTTCTTATTTGTCTTCCTTTTAGGGACCATGATGATTCCCGGTCAATTAAACATTATTCCCCAGTTTTTAATGATGGATAAAATTGGTTGGATTGGCAGTTATAAAGCCTTGATTATTCCATCGATGGCAAACGCCTTTGGGATTTTTTGGATCAAGCAATATGCGGAAGATGCTATTCCTGATAGTATCATTGAATCCGCACGAATGGACGGTTGTAGCACCTTTAGGGTTTATTGGAATATCGCCTTGCCTATTTTAAAACCGGCCATGGCATTTTTGGCAATCTACTCCTTTATGGGCTCGTGGAATGATTATATGTGGCCCTTAATCGTGCTAAACGACGAAAGTAAATACACCTTGATGTTGGCATTAACCCAATTACAAGGCCTTTATTATACGGATTATTCCTTAGTTATTACAGGTTCACTACTTGCTACATTACCATTACTAGTTGTCTTTGCATTCTTTAGTAAACAAATGATGGCAGGCTTAACAGCAGGGGCCGTTAAAGAGTAAAGAGAGGGGGGAATTGCTGATGAAACAGTGGTTCAATCATTTTTTAGGACAAATCATGAGTGTTGTTATTTTGAGTGCCATCTTGATTATCGGCAGTTTACCAGTTGTTACGTTATTTCCAACGATTGTTTCTTTGGTGGGTGCGACATATTTCTATCATTTGACAGCCGAATGGGCTTCTTCTTTAGGAGCATTCCGTCATTTTTTTAAAACCTATTTTCTCAAAAGTCTTGCTTGCCAACTTCTGTGGATGGCAGTGATGGCGATTGGCGGTTTAAATCTTTCTCTGGCGACGAATCTACCTCATTCCATAAAGATCACCGTCAGTGTCTTGTCCGTCTTTTTTATGGGATTAAGCAGTGTGACCATGGGAAATCTGCTTTTTTCACTGATACTTAATCCCCAGGAGAAAATCGGCGAGCAATTGCGTAAGTCATTGCTTTTGGTCACGATAAAATTACCCCAAACTTTTTTGTTGATTTTAAGTGTTGTGGCCGGAGGCGTTGCCATCTCACTGGTTCCTCAAGGGATGATCATCGTCATCGGTCTCGTCTTTTGGGCCTATCTGACAATCGAAAAAAGTGTTTGGCGGGAATTTCTGGTTTTGGCCTCGCATAATCAGTGACAACTGATTGTCACACTACCGTTTCTCGATGGGGAATACCTGGTTTATAACGGTATGACCGTCGAGAATTTTTTTTTAAGTAACACAATTTAGCAAGACAAAGGAGATAACAATGGATTTCACAAAAAAATTTTGGACGATTGAAAAATTAACCAGTCGCATTAATGAGGTTGGCACAAAGCGCTATCAAAGGATTTTTAGTATTTCCCGCTTTTTGAGTGCCGATGATCCTTTAGGAGAGAATGGTCGTCATCCTGATGACGTTGATTTTAGCGATGAGCTGCCCATTCAGTCAATTTGGCAAGGTCTTGATAAATATCTCTGGCTTAAAGCCACCATTGAGTTGCCCGTTGCTGAAAAGGGGCAACGAGTCGTCGGGCTATTTGATTTTGGTGTGACAGAAGGCGGCAATAATGCTGGTTTTGAAGGTCTCGCCTTTCTTAATAATCAAGTTCTTCAAGGCATTGATACCAATCATCAAGAAGTCATGTTTACCAAAGAACAAGAGAATCAGCGCCATGAACTGGCGTTTCGTCTATGGTCAGGCTTGCCAGGGGACTCGGCTAAAAAGGAAATGATGCACCAACTGAAACAAAGTGATATTTGTTTCTTAGATGAGAAAATCGACGCTTTTTATTATCAATCGTTGGCGATTTTACAAATCATTCAAACCTATGACGATAATCGTTATGAGCGGATTAAGCTAACACAATTATTAAATCAAACCTATTTAAAAATAGAGTGGAATTCTCGAGATCACCAGCAAGAAAGACAATCGATCTATGAAGCGGCAGATTACTTAACCGCTGAAGTGGTTAAACTAAGGCAAACAAATGAGATTACCATTTCGGCCTTTGGCCATGCTCATGTGGATGTGGCTTGGCTTTGGCGTTTGAAACACACCCGGGAAAAAATTGCTCGCACCTTTTCAAGTGTCTTAAAGTTGATGACGGAGTATGACGACTATACGTTTTTACAGTCGATGCCTCAGTTGTATGACTACCTTAAACAAGACTATCCTGATCTTTACCAAAAAATCAAGGAGCAAGTTAAGGCTGGCAAGTGGGAAGTCGAAGGGGGCATGTGGGTCGAAGCGGATTGTAATATTCCTTCTGGTGAATCCCTCGTTCGCCAATTATTAATGGGGCAAGCCTTTTATCAAGAGGAGTTTGCTTATCAATCCAAAACACTGTGGCTGCCAGACGTCTTTGGTTATTCATGGGCGCTACCGCAGATTTTGAAACTGTCGAACATTGAGACCTTTATGACAACTAAACTGGGTTGGAATGAATACAATAGTTTACCAACAGATACCTTTACTTGGCGGGGGATTGATGGCAGTGAGATCTTGACCCATATTATTACCACCCCTGATGATATTGACCAGCCGGGCTTCACTTATAATAGTCAAATGACAGCTGAAGCCATTGTCGGGACTTGGAATAATTACCATGAAAAAGGTCTTAACCAAGATTTGTTGTTTGCCTATGGTTATGGCGATGGCGGCGGTGGGCCTAATCGGGAAATGTTGGAAATGAAATCTGCTTTAGACAGTGTCGGCGATTTTCCCACGATTCAATCAACCTCAATTCGTGATTATTTTTCCAATTTGAAACAACGGTTTGCCGCTACACAAGAGTATCAGCACGTCTGGAATGGCGAATTGTACTTTGAGTTTCATCGTGGCACTTATACCAGCCAAGGGGCAAATAAGAAATTTAATCGTCAGTTCGAACTGGCTTTTAGAACCAATGAAATGTTAAACGTTTTAGCCTCGTTGACAAAGGGGCGGACGATTCCCCAAGTCAGGTTTAATGATATGTGGAAAATCTTATTGAGAAACCAATTCCACGATATTATTCCTGGCTCATCCATTAAAGAAGTTTATGAAGACAGCCTGTTAGAATATGAACAATTGGGCCAAGAAATGACTCAAGTGGCGGATGAGCTCTTTACGGAGCTAGCCCTTAGTCAAGAAGAGCAGTTGACCGTCTTTAATGCCAGTCAGTGGAGTAGCCCACAATTAGTCAAGGCTGTGGCTCCGAAAGGGACAGCTTTCTATCAAGAGGGCAAGAAATTAAACTCCCAACGGATTAATGACACGACCTATTTAGTGGCTTTAGCAAAGTTAACCCCTCTAGCTTATACCACGATTATTGCCAAAAGTGACGAGGAACAAAGGATTGAAACCAAGTCGACCTCGCCAGAAGCACTTGTCCTTGACACGGATTATTACCAGGTCACATTTAATAGCCAAGGCAACATCAAGGCGTTGTATGACAAGGAACAGGAGCGTTTTGTCAACAAAGACGGGGAACGGCTGAATGTTTTACAAGTCTTTACGGACAAGCCGATTCAATTTGATGCTTGGAATATCGATTCCTTTTATCAAGAAAAACACGACGAAATCACGGACTTAATTGCCGTCAACGTAACTGAAGGGGACCTCAGAACGACGGTGAGTCTGAGTTGGACTTTTGGTGGTTCAAAGGTTGATCAACAGATTCATTTTTATCAACAGTCAAAACGGATCGATTTTGAAACGGTCTTAGACTGGCAAGAACCGAGTAAACTGTTAAAAGTCGCGTTTCCGGTTGACCTACATGCGACGGAAGCCAGATATGATATTCAATATGGCAATGTGAAACGGCCTAATCATTGGAATACTAGTTGGGATTTTGCAAAATTTGAAACAGTGGCTCATCAGTGGGTCGACATGTCGGAACGGAATTACGGCGTGGCTCTGTTAAATGATTGCAAGTATGGTCATGATATTAAAGACAATATCATCCGCTTAACCCTTGTCAAAAGTGCGGAATACCCAGATGCTACTCAGGATATTGGCAACCATCAATTTACTTATAGTTTACTACCTCATCAAGGTGATTTTATTGAAGGACAAGTTGTCGAGGAAGCGTGGCATCTCAATAATCCGTTGAAATTTAGCGTGGGACAAGCACGAAATGAGGGGTCTCTGATTATTTTGGAAACAGATCACGTGATGATCGATGCCTTAAAAGTCGCAGAAGATGGCAAAGGATACATCTTGCGGCTCCATGAATACGGTGGGATGACCGACCGTGTTTCGCTAAGAAGTGATTTTACCATAAAAGAGGCTGTTACCAATAACCTGATGGAAGAATTCCTGCCAGATGAAGATCTGACCTTAGCCGATAATGGCGTAAGCTTTAAATTAAAACCTTACGAAATTAAAACCATTAGATTGGATTTTGCTTAAAACTATGGAATAAACGAGGAAAATACGGATGGAAAAAGAATTGCAACAGATTGTACAGAAGGTCAAGGAACAAATTGCTGACCCAGAGGTGCTGAAGCTCTTTGAAACGGCCTTTTTGGACACCTTTAATCGGACTGTTTCGCAACAAGAGGACGGCACTGTTTACATGGTGACAGGCGATATTCCGGCTATGTGGTTAAGAGACTCCAGCTGTCAATTACGCCCGATCTTGCCTTTTTTAAAGGCATCTCCTAAATTAGCTCACTTGGTGAAAGGCATTATCAGAAGGCAACTAGCCTTTATGACCATTGATCCCTATGCCAATGCTTATACCATGGCAGCCCAACCGGAAAGATGGGATGAGGATTTACCTCCTCAAGGGTCCCATGTTTGGGAACAAAAATACGAGATTGACTCCCTTTGTTTTCCTTTTCAGTTAATTTATCAATATTGGCAAACGACGGCGGACACCAGTTTATTTGATGCTAGTTTTGTCGCCAGTGTCGAACAGGTTGTTGACTTATGGATCAGGGAA
The DNA here is from genome assembly GCF_963518325.1 of uncultured Vagococcus sp. Classification (NCBI taxonomy): domain Bacteria; kingdom Bacillati; phylum Bacillota; class Bacilli; order Lactobacillales; family Enterococcaceae; genus Vagococcus; species uncultured Vagococcus sp. Next base: position 20,159 of record NZ_CAUQJB010000036.1, read on the forward strand.
CAAGACCATGAAACTAACTCTGCTTATACCTTTGTGAGACCAGCAAGCGACTATTTATCACGGGAAGGCAAAGGCTCTTTGACAACGTATACAGGAATGACTTGGTCGGGATTTCGCCCAAGTGATGATCCCTGTCAGTATCATTATTTGGTCCCTAGTAATCTGTTTGCCAGTCATATTTTGGCGCGAATGTTGGAGATGTTGGCGATCTGCCCGCTTAAACAAGTCGCCTTAGAAGAGAAGATCAAGGAACTAAAAGGGGCAATTGATCAAGGAGTCGATCGCTATGCCAAATTAGCTGGACCTAAAGGAAATTATTACGCTTATGAAGTGGATGGTTTGGGAAATCAGTTGGTGATGGATGACAGCAATATGCCTAGTTTGTTATCTTTGCCGATGCTGACAGCAATCCCAACTGACGATCCTTGTTACTTAGCCACTCGCCAGATAGTTTTAAGCAATGAAAATCCTTATTACTATCAAGGAACAGAGGCTGCTGGGATTGGAAGTCCTCATACTCCAGCTGGTTATGTTTGGCCAATCGCCATTGCGGTTGAAGGGATCACCGCTCAAACCTCAGCGGAAAAATGGTCCAAGATTCAATTGATTACCCAAACTACAGGGGGCACTGGTCAAGTGCACGAATCCTTTGACCCTAACAAGCCAACCCGTTACACTCGCGAATGGTTTTCTTGGGCCAATGCCATGTTTTGTGAGCTAGTCTTAGATTATTGTGGGTATCAGGTCAAGGCCAAGTAGTTCTGATATCAAACCTTTAATTGCATTTTTGCTTCAAACTAAAATAGTCAGCTGATGTTAGCGTATACAACGGTTTATCTATGCTCTGAAAACCTGTTGTTTGTCTTAGGAGTCAAGGGCTTAGATTACGAAAAGATTCTAGCAAAAGGTTGCCAAAAAGTGTCATAGTACCGTTTGATATCGGCGGTAAGGCGAGATAGAATTTAAGTGAAGGACGGATGTAAAATGAAATTAAGTCATAGAGAACTGGCTATTTTAGACTATTTATTGGAACAAGAGCAATATGTTAATTATAAAGAAATCGCCCATCATCATGGGATTACCGAAAGAATGGTTCGGTATGATATTGAGAAAATCGAAGTTTTTCTTAAAAAAAATCAGTTGGAACCTTTAAATCGCAGTTTAAAAAAAGGCATTATGATTGGCAAGCGAGATGAATTACATCAACTTATTCAAACGTTTAAACAGCGCACAACACCAAAAACCTATAAGTATTCAAAAGACGAAATTGAAGAGTTCATCTTACTAAGTTTATTCTTAGCTCAGGAAACAACGCCAGTCTCCTACTTTGAAGAGGTTTTATTCATTTCTCGAACAACGGTTTTAAACAATATGAAAGTATTGGAAGCGCAATTCCGGGGAAGTTCCTTAGTTCTTAAACATGTCAAACGAAAAGGGTATAAAATCGCAGGAGAATTGTTGGAACGTTGCCTCTCTTTTTCTGATTTATTGTTGAAATCCATTAATCTGCGGGAACTGTACACCTTTATTGAGACAGACGAGGTGGTATTTTCTAAGAAGGCTGAGTTGATCATGTTTAACTTGTTTGACTTGGAGTACTTATCTGATAGTTACTATGCCGTTAAAAAGCTTGAGCAGTATTTGGGAAAAGAATTTGAAGATGCTTATACCACATTGCTGCTGACCTTGATTTACCGCATTCAAGAAGAGTCTGAAGGCTGGGAGTTACGCCAGTTTTTGACGAAGAACAAAGGGGAATTATCCGAAACAGAAACCCTTTTACGGTTGATGATTAACGACTCTACCAGCGTTCGAGCTGCTAAAAATCAACTTGATGTGAAGCAAAGTGTCTATGAGTTAACCGAAATAATTGCTGATTATTTTGATCAAGATATGGCCAGTTTTAGTGCCACTTTTTTTACTCAACTAACGGCTCATGTCTCGAATATGATTGATCGCAATCGCATGGGGATAAAAACCACTAACCCGATTTATAAAGAAATTGTCTTTGATTATCCGGATTTGTTTAAGGTGATCAAAGGAGCAGTTGGGAGGCTGGCAAAGACCTATGACATCGAGATCAGCAATCATGAAATTTCTTTTTTAGTAATTTACTTTGCCTCGGAAATCGAAAATCGGCATGTTGCGCAAAAGAAAAAACCTAATGTCTTAGTCGTCTGTGTCGAAGGATTAGCCGTCTCTAAAATGTTGCAGTCTCAATTAAAAAAGGTGTTTGACTTTAATCGAATTGAGACCTCTTCGCTGAAAAAGTTTTCAGCCAAAGCTTTGGATCAATACGACTTTATTATTAGCACCGTGGAAATACCTGATATAAGGTCACCTAAAATAATCAAAATAAACAACTATTTAACCGCTCGTGATTTAGAGCGTCTTAAGACGTATTTTGATACGAGGTTGTTAAATAGTAAGGACAATGGCTTGAGTCACTTTAATCGAATCATGGAAACTATTCGTGAAAATACCAATGAAATTACGAACTTAAGTAAGTTAGAATTGGATTTGATTAAAATACTAACTAAAAAGAATCGACTGTCGACCAAGGAAGTAATCCCTGACATTCACTTTTCAGTGGCGAATATTTCCATTATGCCACAGCGATTGCGTTGGGAAGAAGCAATCGCCATTGGTACTGACGGTTTAGAAAAAATCAAGGCCACTCAAGCTGCTTATAAAAAAAGAATTATGAGTAATATCAGAAAGCACGGTCCCTACATGGTGATTGCTCCTAAAGTCATGATTGCTCATGCTGGAATGGAAGATGGGGTAAATCACGCCGGTCTGTGGATTACGACTTTAAAAGAAGGGACGAATTTAACCGGCAATTTTCCAGAGGAGGTTCAATTGATTATCACGATTGCCCTTAAGGATCAAACGACTCATCGCGTCATGGAAAATATCGCCAAACTAGCCTTCAATGAAGACAAGATTAACAGCATTTTATCATCGAATCATGCGGCTGACATATACAGCATTGTCACATCCACAATTTATAAGTAGAGGAGAATTAACATGAACGTAGAGCAGGTTTCCTTTGAATTGATTTCAAAAGCTGGAGATGCTTTTGGTTATCTCGTACAGGCTATCAATTATGCAAGAGAAGGTGAATTTGAAGAGGCAAATAAAAAAGTGGCTGAATCAGAAAAAGTGATGAATGATGCCCATAAGGTTCAGACATCCATGATCGTCAAAGAAGCTCAGGGCGAAAAAAATGAGCTATCGGTTTTATTGGTCCACGCTCAAGATACCTTGATGAACACGATTTTAATGTTAACCTTAGCCAAAGAATTTATTCTGTTATATCAACGTTTGGGGAAAGAGGAGAAGTAAGATGAACTTTGAGAAATTACATATTTTATTGGCCTGTAATTTAGGGGCATCGACCGGTGTGATGGTAGGTAAAATGGAAGAGATTGTCAAAAATAGCGAAAAGCTTAAAGGGAAAGATATTCTGATTGAAGCTCATCCAGCTGGAGAGCTACAAGAACATATCGAGGCCTTTGATGTGGTCTTATTAGGGCCACAAATTAGCCATCGTTTTGATGAGTTAGCTGAGATTGCTGCAGCTTACCACAAACCAATTGAAGTGATTAACAGTCAGGACTATGGGACTGTTAATGGCGGAAATATCCTCAAAGCGGCCATTGCGTTACAACTAAATCGCCAATAGAATTGGTTAGTTTACGTCATGTCGATCATTTGAAAAGGGAGATGCTGAATGTCATATGCAACTAAACTATCAACATTACAACGTCGCCTAACACCGTTCTCACAAAAAATTGAAAAGCAACGATTATTATCTTCCATAAAAAAAGGGATGATGGACTTGACCATCGTCCTTTTAGTGGGGTCGATTTTTGCCATGTTGCTTTTTTTTAGTCGACTTAATTGGTTTGGCGCCGCTTTTTTAAGCCAATGGCAGGACCTTTGGCAGTTTTTAATTTTTAGCACTTATGGGATGTTGGCGATTTATCTAGGGGTTTCAGTAAGTTATCATCACAGCAAGCACCTTAACACCCCATTCTTTTATTCGATCTTTCTAAGCGTTGTGGCAGTGGTTGTCAGTCATTTAGTCTTAAGTGGGCAAGTAAACATGGCTGACATGAAATTTGCTAATCTGCTGATCGGATTGGCAGTTCCTTTGTTGACGGTTGAAGTGATTCATCAAGCAGGTAAAAAGAAGGAAAGTACGCGGTTAAAGAGAATACCTCTTGGCAGTCGAAAAACGGCTTATCAATTAGTGGTTTCAAGCACGTATTTGATCCTTATTAGCCTACTATTTTATGTTTGCCGTCTATACGTGGTGGAAAATGGGCTTATACAATGGGGGTGGCGGCTTATCGCTGGTTTTGATACGCCGGTTATGATTTTTTTAATTGTGTTATTGGAAATGTTGTTTTGGTTTATTGGCTTAAATGGTTATTCGATTTTGGCGGCTGTGGTCTTGCCGATCGCCACTAATAATTTGGTGCTGAATACCAATTTACTAGCTGTGGGCAAAGAAGCTATTCACATTTTCACCCCTAACTTTTGGGATTTTTTTGCCGGGATGTCAGGTTCTGGGTTAGTGGGTGCTTTGGCTGTCCTAGCCATTTTCAGCAAAGTAGACAGTCTTCGGACGAAAGGCAAGGTTGCGATTATCCCCAGTATTTTCCATATTTCAGAACCGATTCTTTATGGCTTGCCGATTGCTTATAACCCTTACTTTTTTATTCCCTTTGTGATTGGCACGCCCCTTTTGGCTGTTTGCCAGTGGTTTGTCTTTAAGTGGGGCTGGGTGAACGTGCCAGCTTATCATGTCGCCGATTTGCCGTTGCCTTTGGCCCAAGTCTTAGCGACGCTAGATTGGAGAGCGCTCCTATTGGTCGGTGTCGTTTTTGGCGCATCGATCTTGATGTATTATCCTTTTTTTAAGCTTTATGAGAAAGAAGTCATTGCAACCGAATTAGCAGCTGAAAAGGATCAGCGATTTGATGATTTAGATTTAGATTTTTAATTTATTTCCAAATGAAAAGAGTGAGCAGATGAAAAAAATAGTGATTAAAGGTCAAAAAGAAAAACACGAGATAGAAATTGAATGTACAGCTATTTTTATGGGGTCTAGTGATTTTTTACGTCTCGACAACAAAGAAGAAGCGTGGCATATCTTAGATAACTACCTTGCTTTAGGGGGGACGAGCTTTGATACGGCGCGTCATTATCGGCATAGTGAACGAGCCTTGGGCGCTTGGATGGAGGAGCGGCAAAATCGCGACCATCTCATCATTGAAACCAAGTGTTGCCATCCGATACGGGGCACGAACGAAGCGCCGCGAGTTAACAGTGGCGCGATTGAGGAAGACTTGCTGACAAGTTTGGAGTATTTAAAAACGGATCACGTCGAGCTTTTGGCCTTACATCGTGATGATCCGACACAGCCAGTTGGCGATATTATGGAGGGACTCCATAAACAAGTTAGCTTAGGTCGTGTCTATGGGGTAGGCTTGTCTAACTGGGAATTGCCGAGGATTAAAGAAGCCATGGCCTATGCTGAGGCTCATCACTTAACAACGATATCGTTTAACAGTCCTAACTTGAGTTTGGCTAGTGTTAAACAACCTCGTTGGCCCAACTGCGTGACTGCTAATGCTGAAATGAAGGCCTGGCATGAAACGCTTAAATTGCCGCTAATTGCTTGGTCCTCTCAAGCAGAAGGTTTTTTTGCGGGACGTTTTGACCGTCATAATTTAGATAATCAAGAAATTGTGGATGTTTATTACTCATCTGAGAATTGGGAAAAGTACGACCGAGTGCAGCTGTTGGCACAGCAAAAAGGAGTCTTACCCATCCAAATTTCCTTGGCCTATGTCTTAAATCAGCCATTTCCCACAGGGGCAGTGATCGGGTCAGAAACCTTAAGCGAGCTAAAGACCTCGATTGCTGGGGCGGAAATCAATTTGACGGCAGCTGAAATGGCTTATTTAAATTTACAGGCTGATTAGTTGATGGGAAATTATCACCAGGGAAGGATGAAAATAGATGACATTTAGACAAAAAATTGCCGCTCAAATGTATTCTGTTAGAAAAGAGTTTGAAGCGGATCCAGAGGCGACCTTAAACGAATTAAAGCGCATCGGTTTTACCGCGATTCAAGTGGATGGCATGCGGGGGCATTCAGTCGAAAAAATCAGCCAGTTAGTTAAAAAATATGATTTTGAGATAGCAGGGATGCACATTAAACATGACCGCTTTATGACCAATCTGGATGGGATTATTGAGGAGTGTTATGCCTTTGGTTGCAAAACGATTTACGATAAATACATAGACGATGAGGAACAGCATACTGAAGGGTATCGCCAGACAAAAGCTAAATTAATTGAAGCAGTGGCCAAATTAGCGCCCTTAGGTTTTAGAATAGGTGTTCATAATCCTGAATATGATTACAACAATCAAATCGACGGTCGCAATGTTCTCGACTATCTGACAGACCCAGTCAATGGCTACGGAGTCTATTCGGAGCCTGATACCTATTGGATGACCATTGCGGGGGAAAATCCTCTGGAGTCTTTTAAGAAGTACAGCGGCAGAGCGCCAGTGGTTCATCTAAAAGACTATCGTTCTGGTTTTGAATTGGCAGATATCAAGCAGAACTTAGCAGAAGTTGGCGAAGGGGAAGTCGATATTGAAGGCATTGTTCGCTGGGGTGAAGCTAATAAGGTAGAATATTATTGTGTTGAACAAGATTATTCAAGAATTGGCATCTTTAAAAGTTTAGAAATTGGCTTTAATAATCTTTTAGAGATGGGGGAAAGAATCCAAATGGAAACGAGTCACTGATTAACAATTCGGTGTTGCTAAAGTGTAAGAGTGATTTTGCTTAAGACAAGTGTATGAAAAAGGGTTATCACTTTGTTGAGAGTATTCAGTAAAATGAATGATTGAAATAAGGTTTATCCCAAAAAATTTGCATCTGAACGATATCTGTGTTATATTATATGTAGTGGTAATTTGATTCGAATTAGGACAGATATATAGTAAATATAATTCTCCTTTTATGCGTCACATTTATTGCAATAATAAACGTACATAAGTGCGTATCAGGAGGAATTTAATATGAACAACGGTACAGTAAAATGGTTTAATGCAGACAAAGGTTTTGGTTTCATCACTCAAGAAGACGGAACTGACGTATTTGCTCATTTCTCAGAAATCCAAACAGACGGTTTCAAAAGCTTAGACGAAGGTCAAGCGGTAACGTTTGATGTTGAAGAAGGCCAACGTGGCTTACAAGCTGTTAAAATCTTCAAAGCATAATCAAATTTGATTATTGAAAGGTCACTATCTTAATTGATAGTGGCTTTTTTTTGACTATAGAAAAGTATATTACTTCCCATATATATTAAGCGGTATCTAGCTTAGCTCATCAACCGCTACATAATTGTGGTTGATCAACACTAGGCAAGGCTTCGATTTCAAGAAACTCTGAGTGATCTTCGACCTTCAATGCTCGACGCTTCAGCGTATAACGATTGATGAGATCGGAATGAAGTGTAGTGTCCGTTGTTTCTAATTGCTGAAGCAATTAGAAACAACAGCAGCGATTCGGGAAGCTTTTCTTAATAAACAAAAGAAGCTAAGGGCGACCTTAGCTTCTTTTGTTTTTTTGAAAGGATAAGCGAACTTCCTTTGCTAAGTTCTCAATGGTATAAAGAGCTGGTAATTGTGAGGTGATGTCAGCTCCAGAACTGGTTTCTCGGGCGATGTAATAAGGGATATTAACATCTGCCAGTTGAGCGATTGTTGACTTAGCGCTGTTAGTGATGGAGATAATCGAGCTATTACTAAAATTAAGATGATTCAAATAATTGATAATTTCTTGGGTCTCCCCTGAAACAGATAACGCGATAATACAAATTTTGTCTGACAAGCTTTTTGACAAATAATCGATTGGGTAGTTTGAGGGATCTTCAATCCGCAAGGCCATGTTGAAGATAGAGGAAAAGTATAGGGCCCCGTATTCTGCCATAATATTTGAGGAGCCTAAGCCAATGAAGAGAACCAATTCTTTATCTTGAAGCAAAGAGACTGCTTCTTTCATCTTATCGCGGTAGAGAGGCTGGGAGGTGCGGGCTAGAAAATCCATATAAGCCGTTTCATCGACAGCTGAAAGTTCATCGGGGTGTTGCTCATTTAAAAAGAGCTGGAGCTTAATTCTAAATTCCGCGTAACCGGAGCAATCAAATTTTTTACAAAAGCGGGCAATACTTGTCGTACTAGTATGGGTCGCTTTGGCCAGGTCACGAATCCGCATATAAGAAACCTGTTCTAAATTATCAGAAATGAATTTGTATATTTCCATGTCAAAAGGGGTTAAATCCGGTGTGCGATCGAGAAATAACATAGTCGTAACCTCCTAAAATTACAGATGATGGTGATACCATCTGTTTGTAACTAAGTGTGATTTACAGCTATCATAACACATCCTAGTTCGTTGGCACAAGGTGTGACTTAAATGTCACGAAAAACCAAGTGTAAGACAGGTACCTAGTTCAGGCAAACCCCTTCCATTTATACGGCCACCGTTTATACTAAAAGTGTCAAGAAGAAAACGCTATATTTTGAATGGAGGCAGTCACATGAAAGATGGCTTAAAAATTGCCACAATCGGTGGAGGATCAAGTTACACACCAGAATTGATTGAAGGATTTATTAAACGTTATGATGAGTTACCTGTTTCAGAGATTTGGTTAGTCGATATCGAAGCGGGGAAAGAAAAATTGGAAATTGTCGGTGCCTTAGCTAAACGAATGATTGCTAAAGCCAATTTACCAATTAAAGTGGTCTTAACCTTAGACAGACGGGCCGCTCTAAAAGAGGCTGATTTTGTTACGACTCAATTTCGTGTGGGACAATTAGATGCCAGAGCAAAGGATGAACGTATTCCCTTAAAATATCATACAATAGGACAAGAAACCAATGGACCTGGTGGTTTATTTAAAGGCTTGCGGACTATTCCGGTTATTTTGGAAATCTGTGAAGAAATGTTGGAACTTTGTCCAGATGCTTGGTTAGTTAATTTTACGAATCCAGCTGGGATGGTCACAGAAGCTGTTTTGCGTTACAGCAAACTGACTAAAGTGGTCGGCTTGTGTAATGGCCCAATTGGGATTGAAAAAGGAATCGCAGAAGTCTTGGACGTGGCTCAAGAAAGAATTTACGTGGAGTTTACAGGTCTCAATCACATGGTCTTTGCGAAACGAATTTACCTTGACGGCCAAGATGTGACAGGAAAAGTAATGAGCTTAATGACGACGGAAGCAGGCAATACCGTTTCATTAAAAAACATCGAAGATTTGGGTTGGCAACCAGAGTTTTTGAAAAAATTAGGCATGGTGCCTATAGGTTATTTACGTTACTATTACCAAACGTCTCTGATGCTGGCTGAGCAACTAGCAGCGGCAGAAACAGAAGGGACCCGTGCTGAAGTGGTCAAGCGAGTTGAACATGAATTGTTTGAACTATATAAAGATGAGCACTTGGCGATTAAGCCACCTCAGTTGGAGCAACGAGGAGGCGCTTATTACAGCGAGGCAGCTTGTAATTTAATTTGCTCGATCTACACGGATAAGCGGGATATTCAAACGGTTAATACTCGTAATAATGGCGCCATTGCCGATATTGATCCTGATTCCGCGGTTGAGGTTAATTGTGTCATCACAAAGCAAGGACCGATTCCTTTAGTCACAGGTGAACTACCTGTGCCGATAAAAGGGCTGGTTCAACAAATCAAGTCTTTTGAGCGAACAGCAGCTGAAGCGGCTGTCACGGGTGATTATGAGACTGCCCTGTTGGCAATGACGATTAATCCCTTAGTGCCAAGTGATACAGACGCGAAAGCCATGTTAGATGAATTACTGGAGGCCCACGCTGCTTATTTGCCCCAGTTTAACCAATAAAATGACGGAGGTCTATTATGTACCCATTTCAATTAGAAGTTTGTGAGGATTATCAAGAATTAAGTCAGAGGGCTGCTAACAAAATTATTCAGGTTATGAAAGAGGAGCCAGAGGGCTTATATTGTTTTGCTGGTGGGGATACACCGGTCAAAGCTTTGAATTTATTAGTTGAGGCTCATCAGGCAGGGGAAATTGATTTGAGCAAGGCTCATTATATTGAATTAGACGAATGGGTTGGTTTAGATCAAAGTAATCCAGGAAGTTGCTTAGCTTATTTACAACGAGAGCTGTTTGAACCAGCAGGTGTCTCTTTAGGCCGCGTACATTATTTTGACGCCTTGTCAGAGGATTTACTTGAGGAGTGTCAAAAAGCAGATCAGTTTATAGCTGAGGCAGGAGGCATTACCCTTAGTCTTTTAGGTGTTGGGGTCAACGGTCATTTAGGCTTTAATGAACCTGGTGTTGATTTTGATGGGACAGCCCATGTGGTGGCTTTAGATGAGTCCACTCAGACCGTCGGACAAAAATACTTTACAGGTGAGGTTGATCGCAGTCAGGGAATTACCTTGGGAATCAGTCAGTTATTGGGTTCTAAAACAGTTATTATTGAAGCGAGTGGCTCAAAAAAACAAGCGGCGATTAGTCAATTATTATCGGGTGAGGTAAGTAATAAGTGGCCAGTTACCAGCGTTTACCATCACGCTAATTGTTTTGTGGTCGTTGATCAAGAAGCGATGGCTTAGTTCTTAAGTTCTAGGGGAAGAAAGTCGCCACTGGCGACTTTCTCATACTTAAACCAGATTGAGGGAGATGATTAGGATGATTTTAGATAAATTAGAAAAAAGTTTTTTACCGATATTGTTAAAAGTTGGTGAGAATAAGCGGTTGATCGCGATTCGGAATGGGATAACCTTAACGATTCCATTTACGATTGTAGGGAGTATTTTTTTAATCATTGGCAATTTACCAATTAAAGCTTGGACGGATTTTATTGAACCGATTTCAGCTCAATTAAATGCACCTGTCAGTGTGACCTTTGGCGTTCTTGGGTTAATTTCAGCCATTGGCATAGGCTATAATATGGGGAAAGAGTTTAATGTCGATCCCATTTCAAATACCGTGATTACAACGATTGCCTTTTTATTGGCCACCTTAACAGATGAGTTTGGCATCAACATCGATTCCTTAGGTGCCACCGGGATGTTTACCGCTATTATTGTATCCCTTTTCACGACAGAAGTTTTCCGTTTCTTTGTTAGAAAAAATATCGTGATTAAAATGCCAGATGGTGTTCCACCCTCTGTGGCCCAATCCTTTTCAAGCTTGATTCCAGCTGGTGCGATTATTGCGACGATTTGGGTTATTAGAGTGCTGATGGGAATTGATGTCAATGAAGTCATTCAATTTATCTTCAAACCGCTAGTTTTTGGTTTAAGCACCTTGCCAGGTTTGATGGTTTATACCTTGCTAGTTTGTTTCTTGTGGAGTTGCGGGATTCATGGTGATAATGTGTTATCAGGGATTGCTTCCCCGATCTTTCTAGGGTACTTGGCGGCGAATACCTTGGCCTTCCAAAAAGGCCAACCAATTCCTTATGAAATTGCCGATGGCTTTTGGATTTTATTTATGTGTTTAGGTGGAACAGGATCAACTCTGGGCTTAGTCTTAGCTATGTTGCGTTCGAAAAGTAAGATGTATAAATCCTTGGGTAAGATGGCTTTTCCATCGGCTATCTTTTGTATCAATGAACCTGTCATTTTTGGTTTCCCAATTGTCATGAATCCGATTATGATGATTCCTTTTGTAGCCACACCGATGATACTAGGTTCAGCCACCTTTATTTTAATGAAGATTGGCTTAGTTGGGAAAATTGTCTTTCAAGTGCCTTGGACGATTCCACCGATTATTGGCCCCTACTTAGCAACAAACGGATCTGTTGGCGCTGCTATTTGGTCGGCTTGTACGATTGTTATTGCGTACTTGATTTACCTGCCTTTCTTCAAAATGGCAGAGAAAAAACAAGTTTTGCTTGAAGCTGGTGAAAGTGAGCAGGAAGCCATGGCGGATATCGCTCAAGGTGTTGATGCTTAAAAGGTAAATAGTAACATAAGGGGTCATTTCCAGTGAGGAATGACCCCTTATTTTTTTACTGACTTATTTCGGTAGTTTCCCTTAAGTAGCTATGCTACACTTTAATCAGATGCATACAGAGAAGAATGGGGGAAGAAATTGAAATTTTCTATGAACTCCTAAAGAGGGATTAGGTATTTCAGCTTCGTATTAAGGATGAAAACAACAATTAAAGATATAGCCAGACTGTCAGGGGTTTCGATTACAACCGTCTCACAAGTGTTAAATGGCAAAGGGAAGCGTTTTTCAGAAGACACTCGTCAGAAAGTTTTGAAAGTAGTCGCAGAAACGGAATATCGACCGGATTATTTTGCTAAAAATATGGTCAATCCTCAGTCGAAAACCATTGGCGTGATTGTCCCAGATATTACCGACTTGTTTTTTTCGAAGGTTATTGAGGGGATTGAAACCTATTTAAATGAAAAAGGCTACGTGATTTTATTATGCGATTCTCACCATTCAGATGAGAAAGAAGCCCATTATGTGTCGGAATTAATGGACCGGGCAGTAGAAGGCATTATTTTGGCAACCCCTAACTCAATTGCCTTGGATAAGTTATTGGATGTTAAACAATATCAGTCTTTTCCTTATGTTTTATTAGACCGAGGGATTAATAAACGGGATGGTGGTAATATTTTAGTCGATGAATATGCCGGTGCTTACGAGGCCGTGACTTACCTAATCGAACTAGGTCATCGGCGCATAGGCATGTTAGCGAATGACAGCCGATTTTATAAAATGGATGAGCGAACAGAAGCTTACCGACAGTGTTTAGCGGATCATCAAATAGCGGTGGAAGAGCCTTGGATCGTTAGTAATGCCGTTACGATTGAAGGGGGTTATTTAGCAACGAAGGAGCTATTGGCTAAAACAAATGTCAGCGCTCTATTTTGTGGGAACGACCAAATGGCAATTGGGGCTTATCGAGGGATATTTGAGGCAGGTTTAAAAATTCCCGAAGATATTTCGGTGATTGGCTATGACGGCTTGGACATTACCAACTATCTAACGCCATCCTTAACGACAGTTTACCAGCCGGCAGCAGGAATTGGGCAAGCAGCAGCAGAAATATTAGTCGACGGAATTTTAGGGAACCATCGCAATTATCCCAACAAAAATTTTCCCACAAAGTTGCTTAAGCGGGAAAGTGTGGCAGTAGTGTTAGATGGTATCAGTTTTTAGTTGAATCATTACGCTTAAAGAGGCGTGCTGATGGGGGGCGTTTTGGCTACTGCAAAAAAAATACCCTTGGCAATTGCCAAGGGCGAAAGGAGTTGTGTGTTTACGTAGGAAGTAGGGTACAACTTACGTAAACCATGAAAAAGTTTGTTAGGGTTGTTTGTTGGTATACATATACTATAACGTGGAAATATGAAAAAAATGTGACGAAGATTCAACGATAACGAGAAGATTGTGTTACTAAACGACTAAAGCAACCTCCATCTTATTGATGAGATTGTTTTTCCATATTAGTCACAACGTTTTTTAATTGTTCTGTAATATCAACACATTCAGTTAAATAGTCATATTGTTCACGAGAAATAAGAACCTTGTTAAAGTGTTTGGAATACTTGACGTTAGTAACTTCTTCAAAACGATTATTTGTAATAAAATCACGAATGAAAAACGAATGTTCAAAATTGATCTTGCCTTCAGTGTCCATACCTCTAAAAATGTGCCAATAATAAGTTAAATATTTAGCACTACTTTTTAAATCTTCAAATTCGTCTTTAGAAATTTTGATCATGCCACGCATCACCTTTCTCAATTTCCCTATAGGATACTTCTAGTATAAGAGCTGTTGGGAGGAACTGCAACTTATATGGTGACAATAAGGTTGATTAGAGGATTAATATTTGCAAAGCACCTTCCCTGTAGTAAAGCTCTCTCAAAAGCCTCTCTGTCTTGAATGTGATAGAATGGATGACGGCTAAGAAGTTACTAATAAAATACTTAGAATTAGGGATAAAGGAGTTGACTGGCGTATACTGATAAATGAGAGCGGTTTATCAGGAGAATTAGTTTGCCTGAACTAAAGAATAAGTAAAAGGAGATGGTGTTGATGGATTTAGAAACAAGATTATTACATGGTTATCCAGTATTAGATGAAGTCACAGGGGCTTCTTCCATCCCTAAGTATCAAGCCTCCACCTTTCACCAAGGTGACTTTAGAACGCATCAGGGATATACTTATACACGTTTTGGTAATCCGACGATTGAAGCGGCCGAGACATGTATGGCGGAATTGGAGCATGGCAGCCATGCTTTGGCATTTTCCTCAGGGATGGGAGCGATTAATGCGGTTTTGTTTTTGCTTTCTCAAGGAGATCACATTGTCCTGTGTCGTGACATATACGGTGGGACCTTTCAGACCTTGACGGAAATGCTGGTCAGATTTGGTATCTCGTATACGTTTGTGGAAGGCAATAATCTGGCAAGTTGGGAAAAGGCCCTTAGACCAGAGACCAAGTTTTTTTATTTAGAAACGCCATCGAATCCCTTGTTGCATGTGATTGACATAGAAGGGGTAGTCGCCATTGCTAAAAAACATCAGATTCAGACTATTTGTGATAATACCTTTATGACTCCTTGCTATCAAACTCCCTTAGATTTGGGCGTGGATGTGGTAGTTCAAAGTGCTACTAAGTTTTTAAATGGCCACAGTGATGTTGTAGCAGGCTTCTTGGTGATGAGAGATGATCGTTTATATTCAGCTCTTAAAAAGCATCAAAAGATGTTAGGGGCGATTTTAGGTGTGGAAGAAGCTTGGTTGTTTTTAAGGGGCGTCAAGACGCTGGCTTTACGAATGGAAAAAGCGGTGGCCTCAGCAGCACAGTTAGCCAGTTACCTGATAAGCCATGAGCATGTGACAAAAGTTTATTACCCAGGACTAAAAGACCACCCGGGTTACGACGTTCACCAGAAACAGGCAAATAGTGGGGGCGCGGTATTGTCATTTGAATTGTCGAGTGTGGAAGGCGTATATGAGTTATTTGATGCCATCAGACTGCCAATTGTGGCGGTTAGTCTTGGAGGGGTTGAATCGATCTTGTCCTACCCTTGGAGTATGTCACATGGTTGCATGTCAGAAAAAGATCGCTTAGCCGCGGGGGTGACACCAACGTTAGTCCGCCTATCAGTTGGGATTGAAAGCTTAACCGATTTAAATGCTGATTTGTCTCAAGCTTTGAATAAAGTCAGGGTCACTTAATCAAGCAAAGTGAGTTAAAATAACAAGCTGAGACATAAAGTCGTTTTGCTCCGAGCCTTCAGGTCCGTGTCCCTTATTTCTAAGGGATAAACCGCTAAGAATAACGACAGCATTTAGAATGTGTTGAGATCGAAGCGAGCAGACTTTTGGAGCGGGTCTATCGGACAATGTTCCTAAAAGTATCGGAGGCTGGGACAATTGTCCTAGCCTCTATTTCCGTGCTTCAAAAGTAATGGTTTGATTGCTGTCGACAGGTGCCATCTGGTATTCGTAATCGGCGCTGATCGTAATGTCTTTAAAGCCGACATGTTCCAGCAATAAACGGAATTCTGTTAAACCATACCAACGCAGCAGTAATTGTTGAAGTTCAGTGGCGATTAACTGTCCCTCCTGCCATTTTTCGTATTTTAAGTGTGTAATAGTATGTTGAGCTAGCCAATCGATGGCAATCGTTTTGCGCTCTAAGGTGATGCCTGTGGTTTCCGACAGAACATGAGTCGAGGTTACCACTTCGCCTACTTCTGGGTAAAAAGGAAGGTCCAAATCCAAGATCAATCGCCCATCAGGTAATAAGTGATCGTAAAAACTACGGAGAACCTTAAGTGCCAGCGCTTCTGTTTCCAATAAACAGAAAGTAGCTGTGGGCATAATAATCCCTTGATAGCGGGTATCTAGTTGAAATTGACCTAAGTCAGCTTGGTAAAGCCGACTGCTTAACTGGTGAGACTCAAGGTGCTGGCGACAGATGGCTAACATTTCAGTCGATTGATCCAACCCCTCAATATCGAAGCCTTCTTCTAATAAAGGGAGCAGCATTCGACCAGTCCCGACACCGGCTTCCAGTATTTTGCCTGAAAGACCTCTTAAGCGTTGGCTGTAGTAATCAATGTCGCCGTTTAATGAACTGCCAACAGGTTTTGTTAAGTCATAGACCTGAGTGGCTAGTGGGCCGTAATTTTTAAACATGGAAGATCCCTCTTTTCGTCTGATTTTGCTGCTCATTCAATTATAAGGGAAAGACTGTCAAAAGGGTACTCTAAATCAGTTTAAGGGGGAGTGACCCATGAGAACCTTGATTCCAATCCCTTGTGAAAAAGGCAGAGAGTTTACAAAAGGACTTCCCCCTTATATAATGACTAAAAAGTTCCTAAAATAAAGCAAGGGTATTTTAGATACTAATGGAAGGAGGCGGACCTAGTGACAAAAGCATTACCAGCATGTCCTGTGGAAACCACTTTAAGCTTAATTGGTAATCGCTGGAAAATTATCATTTTACGAGAATTGATGACTGGGACAAAACGCTTTGGCGAATTAAAAAAAGGCGTGGGGGCCATTAGTCAAAAAGTATTAACCTCAAATTTACGAGAAATGGAAGCTGATGGTTTAGTTAGCCGTGAAGTATTTGCTGAAGTTCCACCTCGTGTGGAATACACCTTAACCGAAACCGGTCGCAGCTTGCACAAGGTGTTAGATGCCATGTCTCAGTGGGGCGAGGGTTACCAAGAATCGCTAAACCTTAACTAAAAAGAAGCTGTCGTCAAACATTCATATGATGAATGTTTGCGGCAGCTCCTTTTTAGTTAGTCTATTCGAGTATTTTCAATTTCCTTGCCTAGTTAATAGGGTGACTTCGATTTATGGCTAATAAGGTTTTAAAAGTCTAAATGTAAGTAAATACATATATGTACTCAAAATTCGCAAACTAACGAAAACTAAATAAAACTAAAGATGCGGGGGATATTTAGGGGGATTTTATTAAAAGAAGAAACCCCTGTTTTATTTAACTTGATTTCTAAACAATTCAAGAACAGACTTACCTTGCTCAATACTTGGATGTGTATATCCTTCAGTGGTTCGTAAAGAAGCATGTCCAAGAAAGCGACTATAGCTAAGCGGATCAATCCCAGCCATCGAAGATTGAGTAGCGAAATTGTGCCTCATCATGTGAGGACTTATGTTCATACCAGTAATCCTGTTAACTTTAGTAAACTGATAATTCAAATGAGTAACATGATAAGGTTCATTTGCAACAGGGCTCGTAAAAATAAAATCATCTTGATGGAGTATTTCTCCGAATTTCAATCGTCTTTCCGAAGCTTGTTTCATAGCATACTTTAAGAGAGAGATTGATTTATCATCTACAGGCAGCGTTCTTTCAGAGGAAGTTGTTTTGGTTCCTTTTCCATCTGGAGATTTTAGCGTCCTGGTTAAGCTTATTTTAATGGTAGATTCTTCTAAATTTATCACTCGACTGGTTAACCCCATAACTTCTCCTCGACGTAACCCTAATGTTGTTAAGTAAACCATTGTAAAAGAAAACTTATCAAGAATGTCTTCAGCAACTTTTATCCACTCCCTGTATTGAGATAGAGTGATATCTTTTTTTCTGGGAGCTATTTTGGAGTTACCGATTACAATCTTTTGCAATTTATTCCGATCAATAATCCCCGTGTAAACAGCATCATTAATTAGTCCTATAAAAATTACATGATAAGATTGCACACTACTCTTAGAAAAAGTCTTTAATAGCTCGTTGATCCATTTTTGGTAAGTTATTCTATCGATATCGACCAATTTAGTTTTACCAAACTTTGGTAATATATGAGTCTTAAAACAAGAAATTTTCGCAGAAGCAGTATCCGGGGTCCAAATGTTAGCCGAAATCTTTAGTTCAACGTACTCTTTGTAATAATCGTTTACTGTAACACTATTGCCTAATAGAAGACCGGATTCGTTATTATTGAGTAATCTTTCTGTTTCTGCTAATTTAGATTTGGCAGAAGCAATAGTACTAAAACCTGATTCGTTTATTTCAGGTTTAGAAATTTGACCCGTTTTTTTTCTTATTTGATATCTAGTACCCTTGCTAGTTTGATATTTAAAAATGTTTGGATATTTTGTTTTTTCACGCTTGGACATGTTAGTTTCTCTCCTTCATAGCCGGGCAGGTCTATTAAAAGAGTTTGATATATTATTTGATACGTAAAACTTGGCCAACTTCAGTTTCATTACCACTAAGACCGTTCATTTCTTTTAGTTGCTCAGTAGTTAAACCATTATTGACTGCTATTCGATAAATATTATCCCCACCTTGGACGTTATAATATTCAGGCTTCACTTCTTCTGTTACCACCTCTTTAACTTCTTGTTGAGAATTTTTAGTATTAACAGTGTCAGTTGTTTCAACTTGAGCATTAACTTCTTGATCTGATATAGATATGTTATCCGGCTTAATGTTAGCAGATGCTAAATACGCATCAATTATTTTTTGAGCCTCTTGAGTATAAACATCTATCAATTTTTTTGACCAAGATTCATAGTCAGAATAACTACCGGCGGAAGCGTACATGATCTCTGCCATTTTATAGACACCTTCATTCGAAATGGATGCCAGATTTTCAATCTTTGTATTAGATAATTCAGCTAGTCCATCAACTCCTGTTTGAACAGTAGGATACTCTGCGTTATATTCATTGACAAGAATTGGCGCTTTACCTTCTAATTTCTTCTTATATTCGTTTAGTACGCTTTCGTAAGTGTCACTAGATTTAATATCTTCGTTCACCTTATTGATTTTCGTTTCAGAAGATAATGTTTCAACTTTCTGATTCAGTTTGAGTATAGTCTTCTTACTTTTCTCTGATTTTTTTGATAAAATCCTAACTTCGTTATTTATTTTTTTGTTATTAGATTGAGATATTCCAGCATAAATGAGACTGCCAACGGTTGTAAGAGATAATAATATAATTAACAGTTTACTTTTCATTTTTTTACCTCTCCTTTTAAATTTCACTTTTTATTTAATTAATAAAGGTCTAGCGAGTTAAAGATGGATTAGTCATTGACTTTTTTTCCATTCACGGCTACTAATCTCAAGCAATTCCCTTTTAACCTGCGTCTTGATTGCTGTCGGAAGTTTCCTTTGCAAATATTTTTTGAAGACTTTTCAAATTATCTAAAGCTAGTTCTTTTCCATCGTCATTTAAGGAATTAAATAGCTTGATATAATTATTTAGTGGTTCATCAGATTTAGAATCTTCAAAATCGTGAAGATATTCAAAAAATTGCTGTTTTGTATAGGCAGTTACTTTTTCCTTTTTATTTGTCGGCAATTGATCATACATATAAGATAAAGAGAGTTGTTTCTCCATAGACACGTCTAAACCCATTAACCAAGCTTCATCAACATCTAATGCTGTTGCTAATAGGTATATTTTATCTTGTTTCGCTTCATATTTGCCTGATAACCACTGGCTTATGGAGGATTTACCAATTCCAGTCTTTTCTGAAAGCTCAGAAGCCTTCATATTTCTTACATCCATAGCTTGCTTCAATCGATTTGCGAAGCTTTCCACTATTATCACCTCCTGAAATTAATCTAAGTATAAAGCTAAGTTCAGAAAAAATCAATTATATTTAAAATAAAGTTTAGAAAACTGAATAATGTTGTTGACAGAATTCTTTTTAGAAGTTATACTTTAAGTGAATTCAGATAACTGAACTGGAGGTGAGGAAATGAACAAAGATATATTTTTTGATTATTCTGAATTAAAAGGAAAATTTAGAGGTAAAGGATTAACTCAAGAAGATTTAGCCATTTTATTGGGAATGTCCAAGACGTCATTGAGCAATAAGCTCAACAATAAATCTAGATTTGATTCAGCTGAAATATTGAATTTATCAAAAATTCTAGAAATAACAGATGTGGAAATCTCATATTATTTTTTTAGAATTAAAGTTCAGAAAACTAAACTTAAGCAAGGCGTTTAGATGAAACTCATGGCGAAAGAAGGTATAACATATGAATATCCAATTTGATAAAATGGGAACCAATAATTTTTTCGATTGGTTAGCAGATAAAATGATGGTTTTGATGTTCCCAAAAGTATTAGAGCTTTTCAAAATGGAACTAAGTGACGAAGAACTTTTAACGAAAAAAGAGCTCGCTGAACGAATTTTAAAATGTACGGTTGATACCGCTGAGAAACACTATATTTTTAAAAAAGGTTTTCCATATATCGAGCAAGGCGAAGGTCGAAAATACCCTAAAAAACTTGTGGAAAAATGGATTGCTGAAAACTCGAAGTATAACTAATAGATGCCGGGCAGGTTAAGTTAATTAGTTGCGAGGAATGTCATGTTTTTATTATGTGGAAGAATAGGAAGGAGGTTGTGTAAATGACTATTAAAGAAGAATGGTATGCCGAAATACAGCAAGCAAAAGCAAACGTAGAAGAGACTACTAATGCAGTGGTTACGAATCTTTTTGAAAGTATAATGAGCTTAAACAAAGGTAATTCAGTTTCAGAACTTCAGTCCGCTATTTTGAAAGAAATTAAGGATCAGGAGAATATGCCTGCTGTTGTTGCAGATAGGCTAAAAAGAAGATGTGATGATTATATTAGCAACCTTGAAATTAAATAGGAACTCAAACCTGAGTCCCCATCCTGATTAATCAGCTTGTCCATTAAGTGCAAGGTCTACCCAATAATTATCTGAATCGATATTAAGCAAACCTTTTGCTTCACTAAATTTATTTACAAACGATCGATACTCTATATCAGACCACTGATGACTATGGTCAGTCCTGATATTTGTCAAGAATTCATCATTGTAAATATTAAATTGATCGATTGTATCTGAAAATTCAGATCGACCATCGAATGTATCAAAATTATCTATGAAGAATGTTTGAGCATTCAAAAAATAATTATGAGCTTCTGTCAAATATGCCATAGCAATTGGCAAATCTAGTGATTTATCATTTGATCTATCTTTAAAAAGTAGTTCATGTGCCTGATACGCAGAAGTAAATCCAGAAAAAAATAATTGACCTAAGTAGGTACGCTTGAATTCGAATGATTCATTTTCATCCATATTTTTCACCTCACTTTCCAAGTTAAGTATACCAAAGCGAAAGTAGGTTTAATATAGCGTTACTATTATCCCAAAAACTAACAAGAAGGAGGAAAACACCATGACTAGAGCACTCTCAGCGAATAAAGGTCACATCAAGGAGTTAGAAGCTCAGAATCGACAGCATGAAGAAAATTTACGTAATGTCGATTCTTTATAAAAAAAGACCAACAAAGGTCGCACCCGATGTTGGTCAAAATACTGAACAATATTAAAATCTCTTAAATTATAACATGGAAATACTGTCATTGACAATTTTTCATGAATTAGGGGGTTATCAAATGATTAAAATTCCAGAATATGAAATGTATTTACGCGAAAACGAAATTTCAAAAAAAACAATTAAAAATTACAAAAATACGTTGGAGCATTTAGAACGTTTTTGTGCTGAAAATAATATCACAAAATTGGATAAGAATGCCATATTAGACTACAAAGATTTTATCAAAGATGGCTATCCGATTTATGAAACGGTCTCTAAAACAGGACGCATCATCCCAGCTAAAAAGTATACAGTTGGTACTTATAATCAAAAAGTTGGTGGGTTAAATGCTTATTTAAATTGGGCTGGCCTATCTAACATGACTCTGAAGAAACAAAGGCTACAATCCAGAGCACATAAGGAATTCGCTTCTTATGAGGATTACCAAAATATACTAAAGTGGTTAGACGAAGAGACACAGCTTTTGCTCATACTCATCGTAAACACCGGACTAAGAATATCTGAAGTACAGATGATTAAAAAAAAGCATTTGTATCAGACTTCTTTTGACATAGATAATAAGGGTTCTATCAGGGCAATCGCTTTGAATAGTCCACTTAAAAAAAGATTAAAAAAGTTTTTCGAGTGTATGGATGACGAAGATCAAGTTTTCCAAAGACACGAAACCACTTACAGCCGAAGGTTAAAAAAAGCAGCAGGTAAATCAAAAATTAAGCTTGATAGAATTCATCCTCATGCGTTTAGACATCTATTTTCGGTAACTTTCCTGAAAAATGGTGGAGATTCATTAGTTTTACAACAGTTACTTGGACATAAAGATAGTAAAACAACAGCCATTTATGCAGCCATGTCCAAGGACGATCAAATAGATATATTTGAGAAGATTAATTATTTTTAGGAGGCAAGGATGGAAAAAAAAGGATATTTCGCAGTTATTCCAGCAATTGTCCGATACGACTCAGAACTTAATGCCAACGCCAAACTGCTTTATGGGGAACTAACAGCATTGAGCAATGAAAAAGGATATTGCTGGGCAACAAATCAGTACTTTGCAGATTTATATAGTGTTAGTAAGAGAACCATTAGTACCTGGATCAGTAATTTAGAAGAAAGAGAGTATATAAAAACTAGGCTAAATTATAAAGAAAACTCAAAAGAAGTTGCCAATCGGTTTATATATATTCTACCTTATCCTGTTGAAAATGAGTTCTACACCCCTAGAAAAAATCTTCATGAGGGTATAGAAGAAAGTACGCAATGGGGTAGTGAAGAAAACTTCCAAGATAATACTACACCTATTAATAATACAAATAATAAAGTAACGAAAACACGTAAACAAGTTTACGAGGATTCTTCTGACTACATGAAGTTAGCCAAAATGCTTTATGAAAAAATATTATTAAATAATGAAATTGATCCACCTGTGTTTCAAAATTGGGCAAATGACATTCGTTTAATGATTGAGAAGGATAAACGATCGATTGACGATGTTATGAGAATGATCGCTTTTTCTCAAAAGGACAAGTTCTGGCAGAACAATATTTTAAGTCCAGCAAAATTAAGAAAGCAGTTCATTACACTGAAAGCTCAATCCAAGAGCAAATCCGAATCAAAAACCTCTAATGCGTTTTCTGGAATAGACCTAAATGGTTAGGAGTGGCGAAATGTTAGAAGATGATTTTTTAAATCTTTTGGATCAAATTGGTACTATCTATAATAATTTCATTCCAAAAGATGTCAATAAAAAAAATAGCTTGGCAAAAGTATGGTGGCAAGTGATAAAAGAATGTGACTATAAAGCTTGTTATCAGAGATTGATTATTTATAGTCGCGAAAATCAATTTCCTCCCAAACCTATCGATATATACGTTGAACCAAGAGCGAGGGATTATCAACTTCAAAAAAATAGAGACTTGTTTGAAGGGTGGACCAAAGAGTCGGGCTCAATTAAGAATATTGATATCTTAATTCCAGAGGTTTTCAGAACAGTTGAATTTTCTGAAAAAGATAAATTGGAGAGAATAGAAATTTTGAAAAAGCAAGCCGAGGTGTTAAAAAAATGACAAACATATTAGCTGAGAAAGCAGTGCTAGGTTCAATTTTACTCGAGGGTAAAATGTTAGCAGTTGGGTCATTAGAAGCAAAATATTTCACTGATATAAGAAATAAAATGATTTTTCAAGGTATGGAAAAACTGGAAAGTGAAAATAAAGATATAGATGTGGTCATGCTTAATGAAGCTGTTCCAAATAAAGGTGGAATTTTTGATTATCTAATTGAATTAGCTACAGAAGTTCCTACGTCTCAGAACATAATGAATTATGTAGAAATTTTAAAAAAGGAATATCAAGAACGGAAAATTTTGAGTGCATGCGAGGCTTACTTAAAAAACAGGGACACTGACACACTCGATTCAATTGTACGTTTAGCAAATGAATCAGCGAAGCACAGCAAATCAGATAACTCAATCAGAGCATCGTTAACAAGAATTATTACTAGCCTGGAAAAAGATAAAGAAGTAGGTATCCCAACGTTTAAAAGTTTTGATTATATGATAGGCGGATTATCTCCTGAACGTTTAAACATAATTGCTGCCCGTCCATCGGTTGGTAAAACTGCCCTAGCATTAAATATTATGTCAGAAGCGTGTAAGTCAGACGCAGCCGTTGAGGTGTTTTCTCTAGAAATGAATCAGGATGAGCTGTTAGAGAGAGTGATATCCAGTGAAATTTCTGCAAATAGCATGAAATGGAGAGATCCAAATAATTTAATGAATGAAGGCGAGAAACAAGCCGTAGTTAATTCAACTGGACCAATTGATACATGGGATTTAAAAATTCATGACACCGGTGTGGACATGAGACTTATTCGTGAAAGAGCCAAGGCGATGTTGGTTGAAAAGCCTAACAAAAAAAAGTTAATCATTATTGATTACCTTCAACTTTTACCTAAAAACGATAAGAAATCGACAAACGACAGTGTTGGAGAAATAACACGAGAATTAAAGGTTCTTTCTGGAGAGTGCAAGGTTTCAATCTTGCTTCTTAGCCAGTTATCAAGAGGCGTAGAACAAAGACAGGACAAACGGCCTCAATTATCAGATTTAAGAGATAGCGGTAATATTGAACAAGATGCCGATTCTGTCACATTTCTATACCGTGACGATTATTATGAACAACCAGAAGATGGTGAAGAGAATAATATCATCGAATTAATCATTCGTAAGAATAGGCATGGAAATCGAGGGACTGCCGAACTTTTATTTGTAAAAGAATATCAGAAGTTTTTAGAACTTTCGAAAAGGACTGGTGATTAGTATTGAAAACGCGCAATGAAATAAAAAAATTAATAGAAAAGCATAAAGACTTCTATGAGCACGCTAAAGATTACGTTCATACTTATGGATTAATGGTTGAGGATTTATTTCGTGTAAATGATGAACTAAGAGTTACATGCAAGAATCTCGACAATCAACCAGTGTATTTAAAAGTTGAAAATGAAGAACTTTTTAAAAAGGTTGGTAGCATAACTAAAGATTGGGAATCCGTCCACATCAAAACATTTTAACCTTGAAAACTGAATAATACTTTACTTTTTAATGATCTAAAAATAAAACTTTCAGGAGTGAATATAATGATTATTAATTTTGAAGAGTACAGAAAACACTTGATCCGTAAGGAATGCGCAAATTCAACGATTGCCGGGTATAAAACAACTTTGGGACAACTTGAAAGGTTCGCCGTTGCAAATGGATACACTGAATTGAGTTTTGAATTAATGCTTAACTATAAGCGTTACATGATGGATGACATGAAGTATAAAGACAGTACTGTAAACCACAAAATTATTTCATTTAGTTCCTATTTCAATTTTTTAGAACTGACAAGATGTGACTTTAAAGCAAGTGATTATAAAGTTAAGCGAGTTAAAGTACAGAATACAAATGAACGTGAGTATCTTGTGCAAGAAGAATACGACGCTTTGATGACGTGTTGCATGCATAACGAAACTAGGGTGCTTATGAAGCTGATAGCACATACAGGGTTAAGAATTACTGAGGCGGTCAATCTGACCCGAAATCGGATATTGCCTAATCAAATTAGAATTACTAACAAGGGAAAAACCAGAACGATAGGTATGCCGGTTTGGCTCAAAACTGAACTCAATGTGTTTTTCGAAGGTCGAGGGCCAGACGAAAAGTTGTTTAGTTTTTCTCAGACTACGTATAGAAACAGGATGAATCAAGCTGGGGTGATTGCGGGCATTTCTTTAGATAAGGTGAAGCCTCACGGGTTCCGTCATTTTTTTGCTAAAAGCTTTCTCGAAAAAAATGGTGGTGAGGGCGCAATCGCTAAATTACAGCGGATTCTCGGTCATTCTGATGTCAGCACGACCATGATTTATTTACAATATAATAACAGCGAAATCGCCGAGTTCATGATGGCAGGATAAGTATCTACCGATTTTGCGGAGAAATACCAACTAGGAGGGAATAGCATGACTAAAGATGTTTTTGAAG
>NZ_CAUQJB010000037.1:0-45681 GCF_963518325.1 uncultured Vagococcus sp.
AAAGTCACACTTTTTGATACCTCACAATAATTTATTACCACTCCAAGCCTTGCTATAAAGCAATTTCACATTTTTCGATTATTTTGCTTTCTTATTTTAAATTGTTGGCTATTTTCTTAAAAGTGACAACTTTTGATACCTTTGATTGTTTTATTGCAACCCTAGTCATCGATACAACAGCATTCTGATTTTTCTATTCTACATACGGCCTTCTCTTATTGATCAGTACATCGTCGTATTAAACGTGACAGGCTTTGATACGTTATCAACCCTTTTAGGGACCCTATCCTCTTATCGGTCGCGATGTTCATACTTTCTGTTAATGACTCCTTCTACTTCCAAAATTGTATAGTCCCATTTTTTTCCACCAGATTTTTTGAGTCAACCTGTTATCCCGTCTGACCTGGACTATCAACTGAGAGGCTGACTCTAGTCCTTTTGGTATCGCTCTTTGACCATTCTGACCTCCGCCTTTCTTTTTTCTCTTGCTTAACACTCCCCTAACCCTTGAGATAGTTTGATAAAATAACAAAAATAACTCTTACCCTGAAATCGGAACTTTTTCAAAAAAACTTTTTTTTGATTTAAATAACGCGATTCCCTCACAAAAATATTAGTAGTTTAACTTCTCCTACTCCCATTGCTTAGTGAAGAATAAGTCTGGTATCAACCTCTTTGCGTTAATTTTTCTTGGCATTTTTTTAAATTTACACACCTGTTTTTGACTTACCTTTTACCTTATGTATACATTAAGAACAAGGGTCAATAGTGGATTATGAGTAAACTCTTAGAATTGTTTTTTTCGGGCTCTTTTAATAACAAACGACCGCAGCTTATTCTACGGTCGTTGTACTCTAACTCTTCTTAAAATGAACATCAGCGACCTCTTTTACGGTAATTCCTCCTGTCAGAATTGCTCTTCCTCATTATAAGTTACACATCTGGATAAGCGGCACTAATCTATTAGTTCTGTACCTTTTTCCGTGCTCCTAACGTTTCAAGTTGACTTTCCAAAAAACTTGTTTGCTTTTTAAAATCATCAAAAAAGACGCCAAATAGTTGCGAAATAGCATGGTATTGTTGGATAATTTCTTTTTTATTTAGAGGCTTTTTGCGTTGATCAGCAAAAAACGTCGCGAATAACTCCAAGATGCTTCCCCATGATTGTAGTTTTTCTAAGGTTTCTTTGGTGGTATAGATATCTTGATAGATGATGCTTTTAGTCGGCTGATTGTTTTTCGTGAGTATGTCCCTTCCTCTTTCTTCCATTTTTTTGTCCTCCTTTGACTGGGCCTTCTTTTTCATCCTTAATGATGGTTCTGCTCATCACTAATCATCCTTGATTCTCGGTATAAGTAAGTCCATTTTAACCTCCTTTCTCCCTTAGCCCTCCAACGCACACCAACCTTTCGATTTAAAGGTAGCCCAAATAAAAAATAAAAACGAGTCATCCACAGACGCTTCATCGCGACCTGTGACTGCTCGTTTGGAGTTAGACAAATAGACCTAACATACCGCTGTTTTTTGCCAGAGGCTTGTCGAAAAAGACTAGCACAATCCACAAAAATTAAGTACAATAGATATGTTAGTAATTCTTACTAACTGGCAACTTTGAGTATCAGGTGAGACTGACGCTTAAGGGCTTCTCAGAAAGGGTCGGTCCAATCTGAGAAGTGCCATTTTTTATTTGGTTGGTTTTTCACTACCTTAACACTCCCATTGTAAAGGGTTACAACTAGATTAGTCAAGTGAAAATGACGAACAATTGACATTATTTTAAATTAGAGGTTAATATAGCCCTCATAATTTTTTAACACTAAAAAACCTTCTCTTACAATGAAGAAAAGGTTCACAGCTAAACACCTAATTTTTCTTTTAATGCCTCAACTAGAGTAGCCGAAAAAGCAATCCCTTCTTTTTCTGCCATTTTATTTAACCAGTCAGGCATTGTCAATGTCTTTTTTATCACTTTAGAATCTCGAATGTACTGGGTATAATCAACTTGAATTAATGCGGCAAACTGATTGTACTTCAACGTGTTATTAATATCTGAAATAGACGATTGTTTAGGGAAAGGCTCTTCATCCTCAATCCGATAAGCCAACATTACGCCTAACACTTCTTGAGCATTTATCATGGTTTCTTCAATATTATCTCCCTCTGTATAGGCATTTTCTACATCTGGAAAATGGACCGTATAACCGCCTTCTTCTGCTTCTTGTATGACAGCCACATATGTCTTAAGCATCATTATCCCCCCTCATTTAGAATAGTTTCATGCCTTTATAATACACGTGCTACACGTGTAAATCGAGTGAGAAAAACTATTTTAAACCGGCGCTTTTTAGAATGCTGCGTTCTGTCCCTTTTTTCAATTCCTTATGAAACGGAACTACGATAGGTCTAAATCCTTTCTTTTTCACAGCATACTTCCATCGGTATTTTATCTTATCGTTTGGATCCACAATCCATTCCATTAATCCCACACCGTTCTTACCCGTTTAATATAACTATGAGTCATGATAATTAAGATAAAACTGACTAAAGCTAGGGGAATTTGAAAAATGGACAATGCGAGTTTGACATTCATATAACTCCCGTAACTAATGACATTTATTTGCCCAATCCCCCAACTAGCAAACCAAATTAACCATGCTTTTCTTCTTAATACACTTTTTGACAAGCTCTTCAGTAATAGAAGGGAGCAGACACATTGGATAAGCAGCACCAACATAGATGTTTTGGTACTCACCCACGCTCCGTTATAAGTCACGGTTGAGACTCTTAAAAATAGTGCTAATAAACTTAGGAATATGGTTGAACCAAGCTGAACCACCGCTACCCTTTTAATCATTTGTTGCAAAGATGAATTTTCTTCGACAGGTTTTCGCATACTCTATAGATCCTTTCTTTTTTTCCCAGTATATTCAATCGCTCTACAGCTATGAATCTTCAACTCATAGTTACCTGGAGACATCTCTTGATTTTCGTATCGATCATTTCCAAAATCAATAAGGTCAAGACGCCCATGATTCACGCTGAGCTCATCATAAGCATCCTTAGTCGTCCTTAAAAACCCTGTAAAATAATCTTTTTCCAATAGTGACAATGTTACATTCATCTCTACGTCTTTAATTGGGCTATCGGTTCTATTAATCAAAACATAATCCAACACCATCGATTGATCATTAATCACTAATTTATTAGGAATAACAACTAATTCATTCATTGGTAGTTCATTCTCTTTTTTTTCTAAATACTCTCGCCAACTGCTTAAATACTTCTCATCCGTTACTATTTGTTGGTAGTTAGTTGACTCTACCAAGTATTTAGCCCACTCTATTTTAATAGCCATCGCGATCTCCATTCCTATTGTTACTCATTACTATTATTAACTTTCTCACCGTTAATTTCTAAATCTTTGATTTCAAAAGTTATATCTTCGCCTTTATTTTGCTTCAATTGATCTAAAAATTCAATTGGCGCATCTGCAGAAAAGCTTCTTACAATGATTCCATTCGTTGGTAGTGCTACAAAATTCTCTCCTTTTAAATGAATGGTTCCGAATTCACCTGTCTGAGGTACATTCTTAAATATCGGTCTAACAGTCATTGCTAACTCTTCCATAGTTTCTTGAGATGTATTTATGAAAAATACCCCTAACGTATATCTTTCCTCCTCTGGGGAATAGTTCATTGCGTATGTTAGTATATTAACCTTTAATGATTTGTCTATTCTATCCTTAACTTGTAGAACATTTTTTTCATAAAAGTTACTTTCTATAAAATTTTCAATGTCTTGTTGAGATTGTTTATTCTCTTCCGTTAAATACACAGTGTACTCATCCACTTGGAACCCATTCTCTATGGCATCTTCTTGTTTTTCAGTTAAACCAGTTATCTCACTGCTATTTGTGATTGTAGTTTCGTATTTTTCACTTTCTTTATTATCTAGTTTTCCACATGCACTCATTAACAGTACCATTAATAATAGACTCGTCATCCATATATTTACTTTTTTAATTTTCAATTAACTTCCCCCTTACAAATGATTACATATCCACATTAATATCAATATGTTGCAATTCCCATGTTTAAAGGGTGAAAAAACCATTTCCATCAAACATGTAAATATCCAGTTGGTTTTTCAAACATTCGACAGCCTTCAATATTAAGGGAAGTTCTCTAAAAGCCAAGTACCCCGGATAGTATGGGACAGTTATTCGATCAGCAACCGATACTTTTTCAATAACTTCCTTAGTCAAATAATTAATGACAACAATTGAGCAAACGCCATAATCCTTGTTTTCCTCAGACCAATATGCCAAATCGACACCTGTGAGTAGCTTAACTTCTTTTAGATCAAAGTGAGTATTCAAAGATATTTGAGTGCGCCATCGTTCCTGTTCTTGTTTGTATCTCTTAATTTCTAATTCCATATTATTATCCAAATTTTTTTGCCATCAATAAATCAAACTCAGTCGGCTCTTTTTTTTCATCAATAATAGTTCCCTTTTCATCGTATTTTGTATAAGTCATTAGAAAACCAGCAATTCTTTCTTCTTCCACTTCTAATTGTCCATTTTCATAATAACTGTATTGTTTACCTTGAGCAGCACCATTATCCAGATTACTGATACTTTTCACATCACCATTAGGATAAAAATCCACTACTTCTCCTTGTTTTATCCCTTCAGATACGAACATATAAGATTCTATGTTACCATTTCCATAAACTTCATATGCCAAACCTGTAAATTCTATTTCTTCTCCATTTTCACCGTATCTGACTATCGACAAACCATGTAAACCACCATATGTTAAACATTTTTCGAAATTAACACCATTTTGAAGCACATAACTTTTTGATAATATGCTATTTTGCATGTTTGACTACCTCCGATATCATTTCAAATCCATTCAGCAAATATGAATAGTGTAAACACTCTTCAAACCATACCCCTGCTGGAAGTTTATCGCTTCCACTTCTCTACTATTTTTCTCAGAATTTTTAGACACCAAACCTCTACGCTTAAAACTAACGGCTTTATTCTAGATATTTGAAAGTTCTTAACTATCTGATTAAATGTGCTAGACTTTCTCGACTAACAGAGCGTTATTTCCAAATTTCTTTTCCAACTTTTGCCCTAGAAATAAAATTATCCAAAGCTTCTTCCTTAGACTCAAATCCACTTATAAACACTGGCACTGCACGCTCGTCTGTCCCAAAAACATCATATCGGCCAGAAGCTTGATTATACCTAATAACCATTTCTCTTTCTGAAAGAGCTCCTTCTCTAAATAGATTTACTCTTTTCAGTCCTTCAATTTCAATGGTTTCTCTTGCGTGTTCTTCGTTCATATTATCCATGCCTTTCTATACATCTTTAATGACTGCTAGATAGAAAAAAACGTAAATCTATCCGCCAAAGACAACTATTTTTTTTGAAGTTCTTGACAATCTTATTTCTGCCATCAATGACGATATTGATGGCAGAATAAAACAATTAATTTTCACTCTTTTTTGATTCCCTCATCTCGTCATCTCTGTTTTCATCACCTTCTTGATACTCTTCAGACATAATATAATCTATATCTTCGTCTGTAAGTGGGCTACCATGAGACACTGGATGACCATTTGGATCTAACATATCCATCACTTTTTTATCTTGATCAGAGACAATAAACGTGAAATCTTCCATCAAAAATGGATTTGGGGGCAAATCTACTTGTACTCGCCAAGCAGGTTTGATAATATCTTTACTTCTGTCTTCTTTATTTATTTCAAAAGTGTACGCTTCATCATAAAACAATCTATTTTCTATGTCCTCATTAACAATTCCGTCAGACTTTGATTTTTTATGGTACTCTTTGGCAACTTTGATGACTTCTTCTGGTGTTAATATCGTCTCAACTTTTATATCCTTGATACGTTGATAGTGCCTAGGAAAATCATCTTTTTCAAATTGAAGATATTCTTCAAATTCTTTATCTGTCATATTTTTAAACTCTTCCTCACTCATTAAATCATATTTATCTGCCAAAGCTAACGCTCCTTTTCCAGGCCTATTTAGGGATTAGCTAATTTGAACGCTCTTCTCGTTTTTTGTTCTCAATTTCTTTCCAAACATAATCGTATTTGTATTGACGAAAAAGTAAGAGTAAGGCTGCTACTATTAACAGTATATTAATAGTGCCAATACTGTAGAGAGTATCCGTTGTTATAACCTTTTTCGCTGTAAAACCAACGGAAATAGTCCCAATTGCCACTAACCACGCCCATCTTTTTTTGGGCCTATTACTTTGCTTGATTGTGACAAACATAGTCACTATAAATTGAGCTGTCAGCAACACCCAGAAAATAAGTTGTTCGCTTCCACTAAAAAAATAGAGGTTCTCTTGACGCACACCTTGATAAACATTCAGTAACGTTGACATAATTTGGAGTACAATAATTGGCGTCGTTATTTTTTCAATATAAGCCTTTCCCATTCCTTACCTCTTTCTTAGTTAATCATGATTTATTATCTTAAATAGCCATAACAAGTTAGCAAAAATATCCCTAACTGATACTTAAAATAAACTAGTTATTATTTACTTATTTTTCTCGGAATAGTGAACAATGATATTCTTGATCTCTAAACTTTTGAAATGTTCCCCGTTATAAAAATTTTCTACCTCTTTTGATAGTTTTGTTTTCGGATAAATATCAACAAATAATGGAGTAATGGTTTTAGCTGGGATTACTCCTAGCTCATCTTTAGTAATGCTAATTGAATTAGTGAAATCCTCTTTAATTCCCGCGGTTTCAAAAGTAAAATCTTGTGTGAAACTAATGGACTCAATACTCTTATCAGTGTTATTTGAAATAAAATAAAATAAAATAATTCTATTCGCTACTGTGTCTGTATATCCACCTGTTAAAGTAAAATTTATTTCATCACCGATACTACTCTCTATTTCTCCAATTTGTCTATAGTAATGCTCTTTTTGATACTCTACAATTCCTGCATGGATTTCGTCATTTTTATAGATTTCGGGAAAATTAAAATCAAATTCACTAACATTTCTTTTAATCGTTTCTTTTTCTTCTGTTGAACTCATTTTCTCCACCCCCTCTACACTACTACTCATTGTATTACTACTTCGTTCGAAATCCTCATTTGCACTGGGGACATCTTGGGACATTTTATTATCGCAACCCACTAACGCTATAACCGCAGCAAATAATAATGTATATTTCATCATTTTTTTAATCCTCTCTAAAATTCAAAATCTTGTAATGAGGATGACTCTAAACTAGTCGTTTCAACATTACCACTTATTTTTCCGCCAACTCCAGCGGATATCCCCGCTTCTACAGTAACTTTATTCTTACTTATCTCTGCATTAGCTGTTACACCAACGCCTATATTAGCCTCGGCTTTTACAGATACAGTTTTATCAATACTCGGAATCTCAACTCGTACTATATCACTTTTAACATCAATGAAATTGAAATTAGCAGACATTTCCACACTCCCTTTGATACGCACCTCTTGAATTGAGCCTGTTGCTGATATCTCACTATCCACTTTTCCAATACTGACTTCAGTATTACTAATACCTGTTATCGTTCCATCAGCATTAGACTGAAGTAATTGCATCGCAATAAATTCAATCGCTGCACTTCCCGAATAGCTGGCACTAGCTACATCTTTAATACTTGATCCCCAATTCTCATAACATGAATAGCATGCAACGTTAGTCTCTTAAGTACTTCACGATTGTTTAATCACTCCATCTTTCGAAAATTTTCTTTTTAATCTAAAAAGAAAAAGTTCAATCTTAGTCCAACCTTCAACACACTATTTAGTTGAAAGCTAGGTAAAATTGAAACATACAACCTATAGACATCAGCGTCAGTTAATTTTGTTTTGGATACTCTTTTCGATTCATTTTAAATAAAATTTTCCCTTCTAACGGCCTATCTTCATCATTTGGCTTAATAATTACGGCTTCATTTTCATTTTCTTTTTCAGGGTAAACCAAAATAAAATTTTCATCGTCAAGTTTAATTTTATAATACTTCATTCCATTTTCAGTCCCTACACCGACTTGTTTTAGCGGATGCTTCGTCTTCTCATAGATTAAGTTTTTTTCATCAATAGTTATTATTACCTCACTATTAGTTCCATCCAAGGCAAACCATTCTCCTTGATAATCATCTGAAACGCTGCAGCCTACTAAAAAAAGTGCCAGTACTATCAATGATGCTACGTATATATATACTTTATTCTTTTTCATCAACTTCTCCTATTGAATTTATTTTCAACAACTCAACATCTTCTAATCGCCCTTCAATATCACTATATTTAAAGTTTTTATCACTCTCTAACCCCCTAACAGGTATCTCTAAATGGAATAAACTTCCTGTGCCGCTTTTAAGTCGACCAATAAATTCTTGCGGAAAATCAAGAGTTGCTACTGCAATTTGTGCATCTTCATACTTGAATTTTAATTTCAACTTGGCTTGAATTCCAATTATATCCTCAACTGTTGGATTCACTATGACTCCCCTTACTAAAATAGTCCTTTTCACATGACAATACTGACCGTTCAGAAAAACAAAATTGATCGTATTCTCTTCATAATCAAATTTTACATCATCAAAAAAGTCTTGTATCTCTTTTACTTCATCTACAACTGCTTGAATATTTAGTTGTTCTTTATGAGAGTCAAATAGACCTATCTTAATTTCTTTTTTCATAACCCAGCACCCCTTTATTTAATTTAATAATTTGGCAATAGAGTTACCTAAAGAATTTATACTCGACTCTATGCTCCCCATAATTCCTTTAGATGATAATATTTTATTTTCATACTCAGTTTTTTTATTTCTCAACTCATCCAAATTGTTATCTATATCTGTAATTATTGTTGTATAGCCACTGTTAACTAATCCACTTTTTACTGGTTTTTGATAATCGTCTGTTAACTAATCCACTTTTTACTGGTTTTTGATAATCGTCTGTTAATAAATTACCTTTCCAATAAACATGATTTTCAGATACAAATGTTTTGACGGTTTTTTTTTGTTCTGTCATTAACTTCTTTTTTTCTTTCATTGCTTCATAAATTTCGGCAATATCGTCAACTTTTTTTTGATACTCTGTTACTTTTCCTCTTTCAACTTCTAAGTTTTTTCTATAATTTCGAAGACTCTTATTTAATTCTTCTAGTAGTCCCATTATATAGTTAGTCTTTCTCATTAGCTTCTATAACAAATTATTAGTGAACTAATTAACTCAAATTAGAATTAAAGTAATCACAGAAAAATTAAAAGATGAATAGTTGTTTATGACAGAATACTCAAGATAAGCATCCAACTAGTTTTACCTCTCTTTTTATAGCTGAAATATGTCGTGGCTGATGCTGATAACCCCAAATAAAAGGTACTAATTGTTTTTTTAATAGTTCTTACTTTTCAGCAGCTTTAGAATAGGTTGACACTATTTCTTAAACTAATCTTTCATTCTCTCCATCTTTTATTAATTCAGAAATATCCAGATTAAAACTTTTAAATCTCAATTTGCAATAAAACGTCATAAATGTCCACGATGTTCCGACATAACTCACACACCCCAAAAATATAAGTAGTGACCCCATAAATCCAAACATTAAGCTATTACTAGGGATTAAACTTTTAATAATAAAAGGGACTGATATTGAGGATAAAATTAATATTGGTGTTAATATCTTGCCGACTAGTTCATTTTTAATCATTTTTTCTGAAGCCCTGCTATCTTCTTGATAGTTTCCTTTTATCGCATTATTTCGAAAAATAAAAAATGAGATAAATAATGCGATTACGCCTACTGTATTAGATATTCCAAAAACTAAGGTACGATACTCATCATATGATTTAATGCCATCCGTACTACTAAAAAATGTTGCTCCCCCCATTATAATAAAACAAAATGAAAATAATAAAGTATTAATATTAAAAATGAGGTACTGTATTTTAGGAAATTTCGTGTACAGCCATTTGAAGCTAAATAATGTAACTATGACAATATTACTAACAATACCGATTGCCAATATGTGAATTATTTGCTCATTAAGAATCAATGCTGGCGCCATGAATAGGGACATTCCCCCAGCAACAAATTGGGCAAAAATAATTCCTCTGAATAAACTTCCCAAAGCTACTGGAGTTTGTCTACCTGATAGAATATTTAATTTAAATGTATAAAAATAACTATCGTCTAATTTATTCATAGTTTCTTCATCCTTTCTTTTTCCAAAATAGCCACCTATCTGATATCCAAGTAATCTGTAACTAAGCACCGTACACTGCTTTCTTGATTTCAATTGATAGTGTCAACTTTTACTCCATTGATTGCTAATTCTTCAATTTCAAACGATAAGTCAGTTACTTGATTTTCCTTCAGCAAATCAAAATAGTCATCGTACGGAGATGGGGATTTCATATTAAATGCTTCTTGATTTTCGTATCGATCATTTCCAAAATCAATAAGGTCAAGACGCCCATGATTCACGCTGAGCTCATCATAAGCATCCTTAGTCGTCCTTAAAAACCCTGTAAAATAATCTTTTTCCAATAGTGACAATGTTACATTCATCTCTACGTCTTTAATTGGGCTATCGGTTCTATTAATCAAAACATAATCCAACACCATCGATTGATCATTAATCACTAATTTATTAGGAATAACAACTAATTCATTCATTGGTAGTTCATTCTCTTTTTTTTCTAAATACTCTCGCCAACTGCTTAAATACTTCTCATCCGTTACTATTTGTTGGTAGTTAGTTGACTCTACCAAGTATTTAGCCCACTCTATTTTAATAGCCATCGCGATCTCCATTCCTATTGTTACTCATTACTATTATTAACTTTCTCACCGTTAATTTCTAAATCTTTGATTTCAAAAGTTATATCTTCGCCTTTATTTTGCTTCAATTGATCTAAAAATTCAATTGGGGCGTCTGCAGAAAAGCTTCTTATAATGGTTCCATTCGGTGGTAGTTCTACAAAATTATCTCCTTCTAAGTGTATCGGTGTAGCATCTCCTGTCTGAGGTACATTCTTAAAAATCGGTCTAACAGTCATTGCTAGCTCTTCCATAGTATCTTGAGATGTGTTTATGAAAAATACACCTAATGTATACCTTTGCTCTTCTGGAGAATAGTGCATTGAATATGTTAATATATTGATTTTTAAATCCTTATTAATACTTTCTTTTACTTCTAATAAGTTCTTTTCAAAAAATTCATTTTCTAAGAACATGTTAACATCTTGTGGCGATTGCTTATTTTCCTCAGTCAAATAAATTGTATAATCACCAACCTGGTAACCATTTTCTATCACATTTTTTTGATTTTCAGTTAGACTACTAGATTCATCGCTGCTCGTGATTGTGGTTTCGTATTTTTCACTTTCTCTATTGTTTTGTTTTCCACATGCACTCATTGACATTACCATTAATAATAGACTCGTAATCCATATATTTACTTTTTTAATTTTCAATTACCTTCCCCCTTACAATAATTACATACCCACATTAATATCAATTAACTCTGTACGTCCTCCTGAAATATTAATACCAATTAATCCAGCTCCAGCACCTAACTCTATGCCCTTCATTGACAAGTCAGCGGATACTAAAGATACAGATAATTCCGCTCCATAACGATATAAATCATCTTCACGAATGATAACCGGTATGGTTACCGAAGCTAAATTGGCACTAGCATTAATTCTATTGATTAAACATGGTTGAAAACTCATCTTCTATGTCGCCTAAATCTTCTTTAGAATTATCAATCACTTCTTTAACTTTTTCATACATTCCATAAACCTCATCAGGCTTTATTTCACCCTCATTGTTTATATGAAAATCCATTTTAATACCTAATTCTTCTGCATGTTCTAAGAGCCATTTACTTTTTTTCGCAGTTTCTTTCGTCGGAAAACAGATAAATAAAAGAGAATTATTACTAGATTGTCTTATACCAATCTGATAGTTAAACATGCTGACATAAAAAAGGGTTCTTATTCTAATTTCAACAAACGTTCTTTTATTTCTTGCTATATAATATCCCTCATCTACTTTAATCCCGCTAAAAGGACCACTTAACATGTAGCTGGGAACTATAGATGTCTCTTCTTCAACAGTCACCCTATCTAACTGATTCAGTACATGTTGACCAACATCAACCCGAGGAAGGTTATTGTTATATTCATAGTCGGTCCATTGACCTAAGTGGGCAAAGTATATAATAGTGAATGGCATACCATTCACTAGTTTTCCGATTGAAGGTAGATCTGGTGATTGGTAGGTCGTATCATATTTTTTTACATACTCTGGTGAAAGAATATCAACTTTACCATCTATTATTCCGTCTTCATAAGATAAATCACTAAAATGCGCATACCCCTTATCGATAAAACTTGTTGCATCCTGATAATAATTTAATAACTGAAGATATGACATCGATTTTTTATAGAACTCTTTCTCTAGAAAATCGAGTTCACCATAGGAACCCATATCTGATATACTTTTTATCAGTCTATCTATCTCTTGTGTCAACTTATCCGAATTATTGCCTAGAGTATTAATATAGTTAGCTAAGGTCTCAGCATTAGCATCTTTGGCAATAAACTCTAATAAATTTCCTGTCTTACCTTGCTCCAATTCAACGTCTGTTCTAGAACCTATCGAAAGCTCATCGCTAAAGGATTTTGCGACAACCTCTGTTTCTTTTTTTATTTGTTCTTGATTACTTACCTTTAGTTGATTAATATTAGCGCTTTGGTACCTTGCCAGAAAAAATATTAACATACCAATAAATAGCTTACTTTTGATTTTTTTCAATTCTTTTTCCTCTCTGTAAGTTCATCATTATCAAAAATCACTTGTTAAAGGTTATGACTTAGCTTACACAAAACCAGCACCTATTACTTTCTTCTTTTGTTAAATATCGAGTTTCCAATAACACATTTTTTTTATTTTTACCAAACTTCTCAAAATTAACAATTGGAGCAGGTGTTACATATTCCCAATCAGGTAAAGCATCCACTAGTAACTCGTTTTTTTTGATTTTATAATAGAGTCCACCTAAAATAAGTACAACCACCATCATTGCTATGATGATAACTAGTCTTTTCTTCCTTTTTATCAATGGATCACTTCCTTTATTTTGTTCTAACTTATTTCCACCCATTCAGCTGACAAAAGCGATTATATTTCTCAACATTTTTCCATCCTTAAAAAAACAATATCTTAACCTTAATTTAGCCAACAATCTATGATAGCATTGTTAGCTAAATAAACTTAAGCTTGATTGTTAGAGAGTCTCATTTCATTTACATGACTCTTCTTTATCATTTGCTTTAACCCGAGCCGCAACCACACACAAGAGAATAATCCCATTCAAATCATTGTGCTTAGTATAAGCAATCAATAATTAAACATTTTGAAATATCCTTTTCTGAATCAATTTATCCCATATCTAGGAGTTAATTGTAATTTGAGTATTCCAATACACCACTGTGCTATTTTCTATTGAAAAACCTCTTATAGAAAGGTATCTTTTCTTCACCTTTACGCTCTTCTATGTCGGAAAGTAAATGATGTACTTCTTCTTCTGGTGTCTCGAAAACTCTCGTTGCTCCTAAATATATTTCAACATACGTTTGATCACCTATTGATTTAAATACATTAAAAAATGGAGTTATTATAGTTAAGTCTTGCTCTCCAGCATATCTCAGCATCTCATTATATTTGACCTGAGACTCTTTATCGAAATCTCCCATTACTCGGGTCATAATCATTTGATCAATATATAAATATGATGAAAATCTAACATAATCATCATCAAAATTTTCAGGTAGCTTGTTTTCCTTAATTGGTGTATAAAAAGTCGCATCCATAATTTCATCGTGAATATCGCTGATAATCTCAAAAAAGAAAGGACCAATAGGTGTTAAATTAGCTTGTTCAAGTTTACTTTCATAAATTTTTAACGCCTCACCTATTTCTTTAGGATAAAAAGAATAGGTCTCCATATAAACATTTCTATACGCTAATTTTTTATTTTCAACAATCATCATTCATCACTTCCATTTATAATAGGCACAAAAATATCAAAGATATATTCTCCATGATACACTTCAGTTAAAACGAAGTACGCAATCTTTTTCACTTTTAAGTCATTTTCTTCTGCCACTAATTTTATTTCTTGATAGCGACTCTTAAAATCAAAATCTCCACCTACGAACCTTAACGAAAAGGCGTCTTCAACTAGAATATTAGAAACAAACGCAACATCGTCGTTATCCAATATTTCAATCACTTGATTCACGGGCATGTAAAAATCAAAATTCCCATATTCCTTTTCTCCATCTACTTCCTCTATTGAGAAAAAAAGTGGACCATTTTGATAAGTATCTATATTAAGCTCTGACTCTTTTAAAAAGGTTATTCCTCTTTCCCACTCGTCAATTTTCAATAAATCACTAACTCTAACTATATTAACCATTTCTAATGATGTTCTTTCTATTGCCATGGTATTCTCTTCCTTTTTTAATCCAGATAAGATTCTAAATAATCTATTGGAAATCTTTTTTTTAAATAAAAAATCATAAAATTTCTTGGAGCTAAATAAATAACTAGTAAAGCGCCGCTATAAATTACAACATTATAATACATCTCTCGAAAATCGTCAAAAAAGAAACGTAATATATAATTCAAAAGTATTGTTAATAGCACCAGTACGATTATTTTTTTTATTAAACCTCGATAAACTATTTCTCCATCCTCATAAAATAACGTTGACTTTGAGTTTTTTCTTGCATGTCCGATTCTAATTTTTTTTACTAAATTGTGACCACCTAAAATGAATACAGTGGCTACAGCAGTCATCATAATTAAAAGCATAAAATTTACTTGAGTAATGTTTAATATTTGCCCATCCCCAATTTTTTCTTCAATTAGTTTAAACGTAATAACTAAAATCATAAGAATTCCTAAAAGAAATGACGATGCTCCTAAAAGAAACGCTACATAAAATTCTTTAAATCTAGATTTCTTGATAAATGTGATTAAAATAGGTATCACACTAAAAAATAATAAGATATATCCAAGAAGCTTTACTGAATAATTATTGTATACACTAATATTTCTAAGTAATGTATTAAAGCATAGTACTAATATAGCATTACCTACCATGATCAAACGAACATTCACAGCTAACTTATCTAAAGTATATCGTCCACTTAGAATAGGTATGCTATATTGATAGAAGTCCTCCCTTGAATATTTACTTAAAGGCATTTCAAATCCCTCTTTTCTTTATTTAAAAATCTTTTTGGCCCAATTATTCACCGCCTTCTTGCCATCCTCTATTTTCTTACCACCTAACTTATTTAGAATGCCCCCACCTTTGTAGTCAATCAGCAAGAACGCCACGTCATAAGGATGGAAATTGACGGCTAAACTAATGATGTAACTTTGAACGATTTCCGATTTACCAGAACCAGTGGTCCCAGCGACCAACCCATGAGGCCCGTGGGCTTTTTCATGAAGGTTTAAGTTGACGATATCGTCTTTGCCACGTAAGCCTAAAGGAACGGCTAAACTCTTATGGGGCGAGTGTTCCGCCCAACGACTTAGGACATTTAATTCTTCAAAGCGCTCCACACCGTATAATTCCATAAAGGTCACGGTCTCGGGAATACTGCTCTTAAGATTTTGCAGATGATTTAACGGCGCCAACAAACGTGGCAGTTCCTCTTTGTCACAGTCCACTGGGAAATGATCCAGCTCAAAGGTGTCACTTTTTAGATTGCCTTCTTCTAAGACTAGTACCCCAGTATTGCGGTCGCGAATATCGATGACCGTCTTGACATTTTCCGACAAGCTACTCATGACGTCTTGGACAAAGATCACACTACAGCCCAATTCAGATGGGTCTTCTGTAAAGAATTCCATGATGACATGGTCGAGAATCAGTTTTTCATCCGTCACCATGACCACATAGTGAGGAGAAAAAATTGTGCTGTCTCGTTTGTTTTTTTCTTCATTTAAGGTATTTTGACGGTTTTTTAAGATTTGGTTTAAACTATTTAACACTTGGTCACGGCTTCGTTGGTTGTAAACAAACCCACGAACATTCATCTCCTGTAAGGAAGCGTGTGGCAACCAGCGCATCCATTCCCACTCTGGTAATTCTTCTTCTGGGAAAATCGTCACCAACTGTAAATCATGGTAGCTGTGGAACATCGCCAGCTGGTTAACTAATAGTTGCAGCTGTTCGATGACTAGAGGGCGAGGGCCGATATACCCCACAGGGCCATTCATTAAATTAGCGGTCGAAGGCATGCCGGTAATCGTCAAGCTCTTTTGATAAAGCTCAAAGCCACGCTCTTCTAAATCATCGCCTTTTTTCTCACGCTCAGCATTCGAGTACTTGATTTTACTTGAAGTCGCCACGTCCCCTAAGCCTAAACGGTAATACAAGAAATCAAAATGCAAGGGTGTTTTCTCGTAAATACGGTGGTTATAAGTTTTAGCTAAGACCGTTAACTCTTCAATCGATGGGTAATGATACAATTGCCCTGCTTTTTGTTCCTCATTTAATTCATGCATTTCAATTGATTTGAGGGTTAAGTATAATTCATAGCTTTCACGACTTAAGGGGGAAACTTTAACGGACAATATACATACATCATTATATCGTGAAACAGCTGCAAATAGTATCTTTTTAGGACTGAATTCTGGGCTTTTATTCAAAAAAAGAAGACAATCATTCAACTTGTATAGCACCGTGATTAACTCCTTTTAAATTCTCTATCTTTTGTTATTGAAGAACTCATAAAATGACTCAAAATAATTAGTTCTGTACCTTTTTCCGTGCTCCTAACGTTTCAAGTTGATTTTCCAAAAAACTTGTTTGCTTTTTAAAATCATCAAAAAAGACGCCAAATAGTTGCGAAATAGCATGGTATTGTTGGATAATTTCTTTTTTATTTAGAGGCTTTTTGCGTTGATCAGCAAAAAACGTCGCGAATAACTCCAAGATGCTTCCCCATGATTGTAGTTTTTCTAAGGTTTCTTTGGTGGTATAGATATCTTGATAGATGATGCTTTTAGTCGGCTGATTGTTTTTCGTGAGTATGTCCCTTCCTCTTTCTTCCATTTTTTTGTCCTCCTTTGACTGGGCCTTCTTTTTCATCCTTAATGATGGTTCTGCTCATCACTAATCATCCTTGATTCTCGGTATAAGTAAGTCCATTTTAACCTCCTTTCTCCCTTAGCCCTCCAACGCACACCAACCTTTCGATTTAAAGGTAGCCCAAATAAAAAATAAAAACGAGTCATCCACA
This sequence comes from uncultured Vagococcus sp., assembly GCF_963518325.1. Lineage (NCBI taxonomy): Bacteria > Bacillati > Bacillota > Bacilli > Lactobacillales > Enterococcaceae > Vagococcus > uncultured Vagococcus sp. The sequence goes on from NZ_CAUQJB010000037.1 coordinate 17,392, forward strand.
GACGCTTCATCGCGACCTGTGACTGCTCGTTTGGAGTTAGACAAATAGACCTAACATACCGCTGTTTTTTGCCAGAGGCTTGTCGAAAAAGACTAGCACAATCCACAAAAATTAAGTACAATAGATATGTTAGTAATTCTTACTAACTGGCAACTTTGAGTATCAGGTGAGACTGACGCTTAAGGGCTTCTCAGAAAGGGTCGGTCCAATCTGAGAAGTGCCATTTTTTATTTGGTTGGTTTTTCACTACCTTAACACTCTTATTGTAAAGGGTTACAACTAGATTAGTCAAGTGAAAATGACTAACAATTGAAATTACTTCAACCGTTAGTCATCCGTCTCGTTTATGGCGTTAATTTGGCCATTTAATTATTTCCTGTATTTACTTCCATACCAAACCTCTTCTGGCACATTAAATTTCTGGCGAAAATTTTCGGAATATTTGTTGAGACAATACGCGTTTGTAACAGTCTTAATACTAAAAAATAAGGTTGCTTTCACCTGACTTTTCAGGTTGGTTGTATCTATTAGCCAACGATTCTGAAGTGAGTTTAGCACCTAAATAGATTTCAACAAACTCTTTTCCATAGTCAAATTTAGGGACATTGAAAAAAGGTGCATGTATTTCTAAATCATTTTCCGATACCATATTTAACAGTTCTTCGTAAGCTAACAGAGTATTTTTCTCAAAATCTTCTGTCACTCTTGTAAAAAGTAATTTATCTACAAAAAAATAGGAGAGAAAAGACATGTCGGCTCTCTTTTTATTAAGCCATGTTTCTTCAATTGGTACATGAATCTCAATTAACATTTCTTCATGTGTAACGTTACTTAAAACCGAATAAAACATGGGCGCTGCTTGAGTAAGTTTTTCTTTCTTGAGTTCACTTGTAAAATCAAGAAATGCCTCTTGCATATCATTAGCATAACCTTTATAAAATTTTGATACAACATTTCTATACATTATTTTTTGATTTGGAATAATCATTTAGTTATTCCCCCTTTATTTCCATAAATATATCAATAATAAACTCTTCGTAAACCTCTGTACACACACAATAGGCTTTTTTTTCTAGCTCGATCTTCTCTAGCTCAGCATATTTTTTTATTTTCTCTATAGCTTCTGTAAATTCTCCGGCTGAATCAGCCTGTCTCAAAACTAAAGCATCTTTAAGTTCCAGACTACTCACAAATGAAATTTCAGCTTCCTCAAGACCAATTTCCCAACTTATCGGCAAATAATATTCAAAGCTTTTTAAAGTTGGCTCGCCCTCAACTTCTTCAACCGAAAAGAATACTGGCCCAGTTTGATACAAACCTTCATCAAGCATATACGATTTTAACTCAATTATTCCATTAAACCACGTTTCTTCTTTTGCTACAGCTTTTATACTCAATAGGTTTTCCATAACAAAAGGTTGTCTATTTATTTTCATCATTTTTCGCCTCTTCATCTTTTATTAATTCAGAAATATCCGGATTAAAACTTTTAAATCTCAATTTGCAATAAAACGTCATAAATGTCCACGATGTTCCAACATAACACATACATCCTAAAAATATAAATAGTGACCCCATAAATCCAAACATTAAGCCATTGCTAGGAATTAAATTTTTAATAATGAAGGGTACTGATATTGAGGATAAAATTAATATTGGTGTTAATATCTTACCTACTAGTTCATTTTTAACCATTTTTTCTGAAGCTACACTGTCTTCTTGATATTTTCCATTTATAGCATTATTTCGAAAAAAGAAAAATGAAACAATTAAACTAATTATCCCGACAATATTGGCAAAAAAGAAAATTGGTAAACGAAATTCATCAAATGACCTTATACTATCTGTACCGCTAAAAAAAGTTTCACATCCCAATAAGATAGTGTAGAACGAAAAGAACATGATGTTAATATTAAATAGCATATATTGGCTCTTAGGGTATTTTTTATAGATAGTTCTATAACTAAATATAGCTAACAATACAATATTACCAAAAAATACTAACTTTAAAAAAAGAATTGCTTTACTATTCATTATTACTAGTGGAGCTAAAAAAAGCGCCATACTACCTAATATCCCTTGACCAACAATAATTACTCTAAGCAGATGACCAATTGCTACTGGAGTTTGTCTTCCCGATAGAATATTTAATTTAAAAGTGTAAAAATAGCTATCGTCTAATTTATTCACAGCTTATTCATCCTTTCTTTTTACCAAAAAGCCAATTTCCAACTGCCTGCGCGCCTTTACTAACACTTTGAACCGCTGTGTTAACTCCCGAAGTAATATGCTCGTTTATTGTTTTATCACCCAACTTGATGTTATCTTTCGCCCATGTTGCGCCAACACCTAGTACAAACCCCACAACAGTACCGACCCCAGGACATATTGCCGTTCCTACAGTCGTTAATGCTGATGTCATTGCAGAGTCAGCACCTATTTCAATAGCTGTATTGACTCCTGCCGCAACAACAGATTCCCCTGTATTAAGGCCTTGTACCTTAGCATCTTTATATTTATCCATCCCCGTAGCTCCCGCGCTAACGACGGATAAAACACCCAGTCCTTTGCCAAGTTTTCCGGCACTTTTGTAATAGGAGGGCTTCATCATGTCAAAAGATTCAGAAAACCCTTTAGCAGCCGCTTTTCCTACTGTTTTTGCTGTACTTGCATTAAAAATATTGAAATTCACTTTCTTAAATGCATCACGCGGTAATTTTTTCAAAATTTTGGCATCAAAATCCCCACCATTAAACTTTTCTCTAGCTAATACTCCCATCATATCCATAAAATTGTAATTACTAAATTTCGAGGAGAAGTTTTTCCCTTGTTCTCCAAGTTTCTTTATAAGTTGCCTCGTTTCCTTTGCACTCATTCCTTTAATCTTGGGGTCATCCATATGAGATACAAAATATGCCAAGGCTTTCCTATCTTCTGAACTCAAGGAATATGAAAATAAACCAGTTTTTACAAACTTTACTTTATTATAATTTTTTACAAAGGTCAACAACGCCTCTGCATATTCTCCCGCTTCAACCAAGCCTTCGCGACCTTTGCTAAACATTTTCAAATAATCAAAAAAGGTTTTATAATCTTTTTTATCATATTTAGCAATGCCACCTGAGCTGCCTGAAATGCTATCCATTTGGGATTGGGCTTGGTTTGTTGCATTTATTGAATTTTCTAACGATCCCACGTTCATTTTCGAAAAGCTGTTCAAACTAGTAAGAAGTTTTTCGCTAACTTTAGAAATTTCTTTGTATGCTTGGTTAGCACTTGTCATCGAAATACTACTGGCTGAAGAAATATCATTAATTTTTTTGATAGAGTCGTTTATTATTTTTAGTGAACTTTTCAATTTTGCTTTATTTGTCTTTATCTTCTTACCAAATGACTCTACATATTCACTTTTTATGATACAAGATGCTGAAGAATCTACCTCTGCATGAAACATCTCTACATTTGTCTTTAATTCAGTATTAAATAAGTCTATCACATCTTGGTAAGCTACACTAACATTTACATGGATATCATTAAGATATGATTTTGCCGCATCTGGACCTTTACCACCAAATGAATCCAGACTAGCTAAACTTTGAGTTTGTGATCTTGCATCAACCAACGAATCTCGTAACTTAGTAGACGAGGTTTCAAATTCACTTAAATAATCATTAACTTCTTCCATATTTACATTCGGCATTATTTACACGCCCTCTCGTTACTTATTATCTATATCAGCTTTTAAACTTTCATCTGTCGCTTTTATCTTATCTCCCATTTGCTTTACTTTTGAGACATCTGTTGCAACAGTTGATTGATATGTTTTTATGTTGGTTTCTAACGTCTCAACTAAAGTAGAGATAGACTTAAACGGGTTTATATCTGTAGTTGACAGTTCACTAGTCATCGAAAAAGTAATTGATGTATTGGCACTTTCCACTTGATTAATTTGATTAATAAAAACATCATAATTCAGTTCTACTTTTTTCTCCATAACGTCTCCTTTTATAAACTATTAATCGAGTTAATTAAATTTTGGACCACTGTTGCTTGAGAAGCAACTTTTGCTTCTGCACTAATCAAATCATTTTCAGCTTCTTTTTTTTCAGCCTCAATTGTTTCGACAGCATCATCCACTTTAGTTGCTATAGAACTTATATCTGACTTCAGATTGGCCAGTTCCACATTAACTTTATCAGCTTTTTCTCCAGACCAAGATGATGCGTCAATATCTATTCCATCCATAGAACTTTTCACCTGTTGAAATGATTCATTACCGGTATTAATTTCTGTCAGAGCCGTTGTAAACCTTGCTATTTTCTTTTTTAATTTTTCTACTTTTGCTTCTAAAGTTATTAAAGTACCTCTAGCACTAGTCAATTTTAAATTTAATTCAACCCTCTTAGCAGCTTTTTTCATCTCTTTGGCTAAATCATTATCGGAACTCATTCTGCCCTCTCCTTTTCAAATCAATTAATCTAACATAAGTTTTACTTTGATAAATTGCTTATCAATAGCAAAATATGCAGCATCATGCTCTATTTCAGGTTCTCTAGAGTTATATGGTTTATCCATGTACATTTGATCAGATACCTTTAAATTAAATAGAGCTGTTTTTATATTATCCTTAATAAGTCGTGGCAAACCAATTCGATTTTTGGCCATATATTGATGATCACCTGCAATAACGAAGTGGATTCCTACTTCTGTCCCTGCATTTATTAAGGTCAAAAATTCCTCCTCTGTTAGGAGTGCTTTCTTTTCAAAAACTTCCATATTCGTTATATAGACTAACCATTTATTTAAAGTTTGTGCATCCGCGTTTTGCCTTTTTTGGATTTCAAAAAGCAAGTCTTCCTTTACTTCAGAAAACAACTCTTCATTTACAATACTTGCATTGAACTCTCCTGGCACATGTTCAAGTAACTTATCATTATCAATAATCATGGTATCGATATTTGAATCCATTAAGCTTATTCCTCGAAGAATAGATTTTTTTAATAGAAACAAAGTTCGAGGTTGTTCGCCAAAAACTGCTAAATTTCCACAATAATTTAAATCAAAAGGTACGGAACTTACCTCTTCAAAATCTACGCCAAGTGGTAAAGCCCCCATCTCAACCTGTTCACGAACTTGTTTTTTCTTCCTAAACTCATCAAAGTACAACACTTCCGGCACCATCGGAATCTCCTCTGGTAACTCACCAGACCAATACTCCGCCATCTCTTGGGCTTCTTGTCTAATGCCCTCAATGATTTCCAATGGGTCTTCCCCTCGATTAGGTAAAGCCACTTGGATTGATTGAGCGCCGTCTTCTGTTTTAAAGAGGCCCCGTCCTGGCATATCTTCGATGATTAGATCGGTTCGACCAACGACGGAACGTGGTTCACTGTCATCGTTGAGTTTTAACGGAATTTGGACTTTGATATTCCCTTGTAACTGCACCCGCATAGCCGATTGACGACCAGCCGAAATCAGTAAGTGAATCCCCACTGCCGCACCTTCACGGGCAATCGAGGTAATCATTTTTTCCAGTATTTCTTCAAACTTGTTGCCTTTAATGCCTTCGTAACCATCGACTGGTAAGAAGATGATTGGTTCTTCGTTGCCGCTGGCTTTTTCATACATGCTTAAGCTGGCCACGGCGTACTCACTTAAGAGTTTTTTACGGCGTTTGACTTCGGCTTCCATCCGGCGGACAAACTTGCCGATTTTTTCTTCATCGTCAACGGTCATACTGTCTGCCGTGTGAGGCAGGGCTCTTAATGGCAGTAGGCCATTGGTCCCAAAATCCAGTAGATAGACGTGGAGGCGCTCAGGGTTGTGAATCCGGGCCAGTCCCATGACGATGGTTTGAATAAAGCTGGATTTCCCGTAACCTGGGCTTGAATACACGGCTAGATGGCCGTCTTTACTTAAGTCGATGGCCAGGGTTTCCTGGGCTTGACGGCTTGGTAAATCAATCGTTCCTAAGACTGGCACCAGTGGTTGTTTCTCTCCTTGCCAGTTCGCCTGATAGTTAAGGTCTTGCAAATCAGGTAAATACACCCGCTCAGGCAATGGGGGTAACCAAGGGCTTGGTAAGGTCTCAATGGCTTGTTCCTCCACGATGACTTTAATGCCTTGAACCACCGCATCCAATTCAGTCGGGATTTGTTTCACGTCTTCCACATCTTCCAACCCACTTAAGTCCTCACTGAGAATCTCGTACTGACCTAAGTCATTGATGCGATAAATTGTGTGATCTTCAATTTGTTGATCGTCTTTATCCGGTTGATAATCCGCACCACTCCAAGCGCTTTGGAACAATTCGTAAATCTCATTGTTACCGACTTGTAGGTACGCACGACCTGGTTGGGTAATTTCCGCGGCATCAGCGGTTTTTAACATTTCCATAGAATCGGAACGATCGGCTACTTTAAGGGCTAATTTAAATTTCGAGTTACTCCAAATTTGGTCATCAACGACCCCTGATGGTTTTTGAGTCGCTAGGATTAAGTGAATCCCTAGAGAACGACCAATCCGGGCAGTGGACACTAGTTCCGCCATAAATTCAGGCTGTTCCGACTTTAATTCCGCAAACTCATCACTGATTAAGAAGAGATGGGGCATCGGTTCCTTGACGTCGCCACTCTTATATAATTTTTGATACTGATTAATATGGTTGACGTCATTTTCTGAGAAGAGACGCTGACGTCGTTTTAGTTCGGCATTAATCGAAATCAAGGCACGCATACTTTGAGCCCCATCCAAGTTGGTGATGGTTCCCAGTAAGTGAGGCAGATCACGGAATAAATTGGCCATGCCCCCACCTTTGTAGTCAATCAGCAAGAACGCCACGTCATAAGGATGGAAATTGACGGCTAAACTAATGATGTAACTTTGAACGATTTCCGATTTACCAGAACCAGTGGTCCCAGCGACCAACCCATGAGGCCCGTGGGCTTTTTCATGAAGGTTTAAGTTGACGATATCGTCTTTGCCACGTAAGCCTAAAGGAACGGCTAAACTCTTATGGGGCGAGTGTTCCGCCCAACGACTTAGGACATTTAATTCTTCAAAGCGCTCCACACCGTATAATTCCATAAAGGTCACGGTCTCGGGAATACTGCTCTTAAGATTTTGCAGATGATTTAACGGCGCCAACAAACGTGGCAGTTCCTCTTTGTCACAGTCCACTGGGAAATGATCCAGCTCAAAGGTGTCACTTTTTAGATTGCCTTCTTCTAAGACTAGTACCCCAGTATTGCGGTCGCGAATATCGATGACCGTCTTGACATTTTCCGACAAGCTACTCATGACGTCTTGGACAAAGATCACACTACAGCCCAATTCAGATGGGTCTTCTGTAAAGAATTCCATGATGACATGGTCGAGAATCAGTTTTTCATCCGTCACCATGACCACATAGTGAGGAGAAAAAATTGTGCTGTCTCGTTTGTTTTTTTCTTCATTTAAGGTATTTTGACGGTTTTTTAAGATTTGGTTTAAACTATTTAACACTTGGTCACGGCTTCGTTGGTTGTAAACAAACCCACGAACATTCATCTCCTGTAAGGAAGCGTGTGGCAACCAGCGCATCCATTCCCACTCTGGTAATTCTTCTTCTGGGAAAATCGTCACCAACTGTAAATCATGGTAGCTGTGGAACATCGCCAGCTGGTTAACTAATAGTTGCAGCTGTTCGATGACTAGAGGGCGAGGGCCGATATACCCCACAGGGCCATTCATTAAATTAGCGGTCGAAGGCATGCCGGTAATCGTCAAGCTCTTTTGATAAAGCTCAAAGCCACGCTCTTCTAAATCATCGCCTTTTTTCTCACGCTCAGCATTCGAGTACTTGATTTTACTTGAAGTCGCCACGTCCCCTAAGCCTAAACGGTAATACAAGAAATCAAAATGCAAGGGTGTTTTCTCGTAAATACGGTGGTTATAAGTTTTAGCTAAGACCGTTAACTCTTCAATCGATGGGTAATGATACAATTGCCCTGCTTTTTGTTCCTCATTTAATTCATGCATTTCAATTGATTTGAGGGTTAAGTATAATTCATAGCTTTCACGACGATCGATAACATCTTGCTTATAGTCTCTGCGAGTTTTAATAAAACTGGTAATGGAGAAAACAATCGTCACTAAAGTTGTGGCCGCAGTGGCAATCACCATGATGCCACGTTTCATAATAAAGGCCATGACCAGTGTCATAATAAACATAATCACTGGTGGAATTAAGGTTTTTAATAGCTGATCCGTTGGTTTTTTGATTTCTTCCGGCGGTGGATTAACAGCCTTTTCCCCTTCTGGTTCACGATAAATAATCCGCGGCGAGCGATGAAAGTCTGGATAATCAGCGTATGTGATATAACGGGAGGTAAAAATTTGACTTAAGCTGTTGTGAGTCACCAGATGACTGGAAATCAACAGTTCCTTTTCAAACACTTTAATCAACTGACTGCCGACAGCCAGTTCGTCGCCCATCTCCAACAGGAAGTCGGCTGACGCAACCAGACTGTTATTGTGATACAAGGGGCCTCCTAGATTAGTAACCTGCCAGCCTCTTTCGACTTGTGTCAGGACAACCTGAATATCCGCTGTCACGGTTAAATCAGCGCCCTTATCAGTGCCAATCCGCAATTCCGTTTTCCCTAAGGTATCGTAAATTTCCAAGGGAGCCGCAGGGGTCAACCAGATAGCCACGTCACCAAGGGCTGGAAAGTCCTGCTGGCCCTCTGATAAGGTTAGGGTTTGATCCTCCGACCTTAGAACCCAGCCGTCCTCATAGGACAGGGCCCAGTCAGACAAAGTCTCCTGATTCCCCACAGTGACTAAAATATCATGGGCCAACTGATAGGTATTACCTGGCTCCAAGTGTTTTTGATAGCGGTAACCGTCTAAATAGAGGGTTAAGATCATTTCTGTCATGTCTACTGGCCTCCAGACGTATCAGTGGCAGCTTCTTCAGGGTTCAAGCTTTTTTCACGTTTTTCGTCGTATTTTTTATAGTCGCCTTCAAATTTATCAATTTGTTCTTCACGCTCGGTTCCACTTAAATCAGAGTCATTTCTGACTTGTTCAATTTTTTGCATTAAGCCATATAAAATCAAATCAGAGTCTTCTAATTTTTTGGCAATATCCAAGGCTTCATCCAGATTACCGCGACCATTTTCAATCCAATAGCCTAAATAATCTTCGTCAGATTTTAAGCTAATGTTATTTAAGATAATCGTCTTCTGTTTATCTGAAAAATCTTTCCCTTGAACAAAGGAATAGGCTAAGGTGTATTTTTGTGAATAAGGAACGGCGTTGGTTTCAATCGGTTCCAAGGTGGTAATTACGGCTTCATAATCATTTTTCAAAAAGGCAGTATCAGCGGACAAAATCTTCGCTTGAAATGGCTCTCTGAAAAACAGGAAATAACCAACGGGAATCGCCAAAAGAATCGCCAGCACCCCAAACCAAATAGCCAGTTGTTGATACACCCGGTATTTGCGCTTTGGTACTTTTCTCATGCGGCGTTGATCGTCGGCTACATCTTGTTGGTAGGCCTCTTTTAAATAAGCAATCAATGGCTCAAAAGATTCTGCCCCCATCACCGCTTTGGCAAATTTACTGCCACGATACGTATCCAAATTGCCATCATACAATTCAGAAAAGCTCTTTTTGCCTTCCATCAAAGACAAGATGAAACACTTGTATTGTCTCAATAAATCCTCTTCGGTAATCGCCTTGGGCGGCATCTTGCCGCTTAACCCCCGATAAGCCAATTTAGGCATTAAGTTGCTGTCAAATAAGACATTTTCAGGATGGATAAAAAAGCTAATGGGCAATGCCAACAAGTCTTTCATTTCACCTAGATTAATCAAGGCTCGTAATTTTTGAGGTCTCTCTTGACCTTTTAACCTATCCGCATTCACATATTCCGGGTCAATAAAATAAGTAAAGGTGACTCTATCTTCTTCCCAATGGAAGCTAGATGGTAATAATTGGGCATTGCTCAACGTTAAAATCGACAAATCTTTTTCATCATGAACCAATACGTCACTTTGTTTTAAGGTCAATTCCCAAGTGGTGGCTTCTTTTTCTATGGTAAAGGGGTGTTTATCAAATTCAAATTCACTAGTTGTCATACGGGGCTTCCTCCAAAATTTCAATAATATCGCCAGTTGTTACCGGGTAGTTCTTTAGTACCTGATTTTCATCCAACAAGATTCCTTTATTTTTCACTTTAATTTGATATTTAGGCGCTCTGTTATCAAAACCAAAAATTTTATTGACTTCTTTCACCAGCTGATGAATACTAATTTTAACCGGTATTCTTAGATCAACTGGTGGTAATTGGCCATTTTGATAGTTTAGCGTCACATTGATATGTTCATCTTTCCCTGACATCTTCTTACCTCTTTTTCATATAAAAGTAGACACCCGTCGTTCCTATTATGACAATCCCTAAACCAACTAATAAGGATGGAACGTTCATCTTCGTGTCTTTACTCTCTTTTAATTTGTCCTGAGCGTCTCCCATATAATACATTTTCGCTTCAGCTTGAAACACGTCATTTTTATCGTGGGCTTTAAGCTTTATCGCTTTTTGTTTGAAAAGTGACTCCTTGGTCTCTAAGACCTCCTGGTCCGCTTTCTTTTTGGCTTCTGCTAATTTTTTGATGTTCTGCTCATTAAATAATTGCTCATTGTTTTTTTGATTGGTCACTTTTTTATCTTCACCATCAGATTCGATCCGCTCAACCTTTAATTCCAAATTATTTTCTTCAATCTCATCCAGTGCACGAACCGGCACTGGATGACTGACTAGCAAGAACAGAAATAGGCTGGCAATCATTATTTTTTTCATTCGACTGCCTCCTGGACTTTTTGCGAGCGCCAAATAACTAAGTTTAGGATGATCCCAACCACGATGACCAAGGCTAACAAAATCATGGTAAAACCGCTAATGGATTGTTTGGAGAAAAAGCTCATTAAAATCGTTTCACTTTGAGACAGTGGGTTGATTTTTTTGATAAATGCCCCAAATTCATTTAAAGCGGAGGTCTTGCCAACGGCACTTGTTAAGAAGACATAGCTCGTTAGTAAGAATAAACTAATGGCTAAGCCAAAAATCTTCAATTGTTTGATCAAGAAATGATTAATCAACGTAAAGATTAGCATGATGGAGGTAATCACAACCACCCACAGCAACTTCTCTTCTTGGGAAATCCCTAAGGCTTGCTCACTTAGAACACTAAAAATCAACCCTAAGATTGTACCTGAAACGACCACAAAGACCGTATTCAGAATATTATCTGAAATCCACAAACGATCGCGCTCAAACAACTCCTTGACTCTGACACCTAAGTTTTGCGTGGCAAAGGCATAGGCGGTAAATAAACTCACAGCAAACAACATTAAAATCCAAGTAAAAGGCTTGTAAACTTCCGCTGATTTAACGGTGGATTCATGTGTGGCCGTTATTGGATTTGCCAAGAATTTTAAGAAAGTCTCATTAGGCACCCCATCTCGTTGAGCTTGGCTCATGACGGTGGCAAATGTGCCATAAAAATTATTGTTATTGGCTAGCTCTTCTTCAAATTTATCTAACACACTGTTGGCGTTGTCAGCTAGTTCTTTACTTGTTTGTTCCGCTGATTCGACTTCGGTATTAAATTCGGTGAAGACCTCTTTAACCGATTCTGATTCTTTAATATTACTTTCAGAGTATTCTTTAATTCCCTGACTGGTTTCCAGCAAGCTGGCCATGGTCTCTTTATTGGCACTGATGCTCATATCGGTAGATTCATTGACTGAACTAACTTTCGATTCATTCGATTGCACATTGGACAATAAACTTCTGATTTGCTCAATGCTATCCAATTGAGAGGACACATTCTTTTGTAGCGCCAAAGTATTTTGGTTAATCTCACCTAAGCGGGTTTCAAGAGGCCCAAATTGCTGAGCAATGGTTCCAGCTTTTATTTCCAAATATTGAAAGACTTTTAACTGCTCCGCAAATTCTTCTTTAAAACAATAATAAATCAAATCTTCCATCATGCTGTAAACACTTTGTTCAAACAGATCTTCGGTAAATAGTTCTTCACTAATGGTGTCATCAATTTGATCGACGACCACTGTTTCGAATAGTAAATTAACTTTACGGTAGACTTCTAATAGTTTGGTTTTCGCTGCAGCCGCATCCGCTATGGCGTTTAAATATTTGTCTGAATGAAGCCACGCATAATCGACAGGCAATGCGGCAGAGTATAAGCCTTCATAACCAAACCCCGGATCGATAAGTGATTGGGACAAGCGGAAAGTAACACTGATATCATCTGCCGTTTCTGTCTCATGGTTGGTGATTGCGGGCATATTAATAAATTCATAAACCACCTTAACCTCAACGTCTATTGGTTTGGCAACTGTCTCTCGTAACACGAAATGAAAATCAGTTAAATCGCTGAGTTTCGAATACGTTTCAGTTGGCATTTCTACCCGTTTAATCACCACATTCGCATTAGGAGTAATCATTCCCCTCACATCTTCGTATCCCGGAATTTTAAACATTACTTCATATTCTTTTCCTAACAAACTACTATTGGGTCCCACAAGTTCTTCATAATCGGTGAATTCTTTCACCAATTGACTTTCATACTCATCATCATAAGCCCGCGGAAACTCTTCCCCTGTTTTCGTTTCAATGTCACTAATCTTTTGATCAATTTGTGCCATTGCTAGATTAAGTTCAGTTTGTTCACTCTCCGTCAATTGTCGTGCAACCAAGTCAGAAATCCCACTAGAGGGTAAGGTCTTGTAGATGTTTTCTAAATCAGCTAAGCTCTGTGTGCGAGCGCTAATTTCCTTATCGTACTGCTCCCTCTTAAACTCTTTATACGCTTTGATAATGTCTTGAATTTCTTTATTGGCTTCCGCACTCTTAATGCTATTCCCTTCATCCTCTTGGAAAAGGTCCTTAAGCTTTAACTCTTTCGCTCTTTCTCCTTCAACATTCCCAAAAAAGTACATCATCATTTGATCAGAAAAACGGGCTTTAATGGTTGCTTCATCCACATCTAATCGTTGTTTGCCTTTTTCGATTTGTTTGACTAAGGACAACTCATCCATGGTTGGGGTATCTTTGTCATTGGGTATCGCCATAAAATTTTGTTTAATATCGCCTATTTGCGTCACAAAGGCATCTTGGGTTAAGTTATCCCCTAGATTTGTTTGATAAAAGATATCCAAACTACGTAGTTCCTCGTACATGGCATTCGTTTCGTCACTTAAAACGGTCGTATCCATCTCGCTTAAGGCCACTAAAAATTCCTCATAGGTGATTTTATCTTCCGCTCGTTTGGCTAATAATTCCTCTAACTGAGTGTCATAACTTTTTTGCGAATCAATAAATGACCCATAACTGTCGGTATAAGACTCCAATGATTTAGTTAAGGCATCATTATAACCGCTAGCGCTGGACGATTGACTGACTAGCGCTGGCAAGTAATTTTGAAAATCGACGGCTGGCTGAAACACGTTATTTTTATAGTTAGCCACGTATTCGCCTTGATTTTTGGCTACTTTGCCAATGTTTACTTGGGCGCTATAGAGATTGTCCAAGACACTGGCGGTGTACATATCTACCAGTTGCTTATCCAAGTCACTGACAATCTTAGTTCCCACTTTATTGGATTCATTTTCGATTTCTGCATTCCCATTTGAATTCACTTTATAATTAATGTTTAGCTTTTCAGGATTACTTTCTTGAATCGAGAGTAACTTCCCTGAAAAATTACTTGGAATAATAATCATCAATTGGTATTTATCATTTTTTAAGCCATTTTCCGCAATCCCGCGGCTGACAACATAATAGTTATGAGCCTCATCTTTTTCAATTTTCTTTATATAGTTAGCTGCTAGTTGAATATCTTTCTCTCCTAGCAGGGTACCTTCATCTTCATTGACAAGCGCCACATTAAGTCGGATCTCTTCTTTGGCTTTCTTCTCTTGTAACTGTTCACTCTGTTGAACTTCCCGGTTCAATTGAATGAATAAAAAAAGTAGTATCGAAATTGACAGAATTATTTTCACACCAGAAAAAAATTTCTTTTTATTCACTTTTCATCCCTCTTTAAGACTAAAATTAAAAAGGGAAGGGAACATTCTCCCTCCCCTTTTTCGGTTTAACTAGCCATTAATTTGTGAAGCAATATCTCTATCTGTTTGTTCCACGATTTCAGCAACTTTCTTAAGTTGTGTATCGATGTCTTCAAGTAATTGAGAAAACTCTTGAATTTTTGGAGTTAAGGCTTGGAATTGGTCATCAAAGCTTCTGAATGCCGCTCCATCCCAGTTAGATCTGATTGTTTCTTGTTCTTGTGTTAACATTTGAAGTGTTTCAGTGATATTCTGAGACCCTTGTTTGTACTTTGATGCGGATGCTACTAGTTCTGCTGGTGTTAATTTAATTTGACTCATTTTCGTACCTCCGAATTTTAGTTAGTTACTTTTTTATTGTACGTTATATAAACAACCATTACAATACACATTTAAAATGATTCTATTTTTTTTCGATGATTAAACGAATTAGCAATACATTTAATTACAACTGATCATTAATCCTCTTTTTATGCATCATAAGCACCATCATACCTAAGATACCTGTTCCTAACCACATCATACTCTCAGCAACCAACTCACCTGTTTTAGGTAAACTGGAACTGCCTGATGACCCTAATTTACTTGAGCCACTGTTCGTTCCTTTAGTCGACAGACCTGAGCCAGTATTTGTGCCTTTGCTATTTCCAACGGTACCATTATCATCATCCTCTTCTTCAATGGGAACTGGGGCATTAGTCGCTTGATAAGTTAAGTTCACCGTTCCAACACCTTGTTTGTATGGTAAAGCAGACGGTGCCACTGCCGCTCGATAAGACAAACTGCGTAATGAAAGTACAACAGGTTCAATGTACTCATATTTGACATAGGTATAGCCTTCTATTTTTTTAGGTTCGTTCTGCGGATTTGTATTTAGATTCAGAGTCGTCCCTACTTTGCCAATATACTCATCTGATTCTACCGTTGTTATTTTTTTGCCCGTTTGATCAAAATAATTAACCACGATTTTGCCAAACTGTTCTTTTGGTGTCAACTTCGCATTAACACTGACCACTGCATCCTTTGGATTATTGGTTTGATAGGTATACACTAATGCCGTTGGGGCACCGTCACCAAACCCATTAAAACGAGCAATGCCATTTTCATGATCCCAAACTAAACGGTTGGATAAATTGTCGGTGTTTAACACAATGTTCTTAAAGTCTTCCTTGTCAATTTTACCATCAAAGGAAATTTCCCAGGCGTTGTTCTTCCATTCAACCACCATTCCTGGTGTTTGTTTATCCGCTTGGAAACTTGCCAAACTAAGATTCTTTTCTGTGTTCAGATGAGACAACTTGTTCTCATTTAAATTAACATCCGTTAATTTATCATTCGAACTGAGATCGAGTGTTTCCAACAATCCGCCTCGCAGGTTAAGTACTTTTAACTCAGGAGCTGACGCTAAATCAATTTTTTTCATTTGATGATTCGTGATTTTCAACGTCTCCAACTTTGGAACGTCATCCAATGTCACACCAGTAAGCCCATTGGCTGTTTCCAGTAACAGATCTTTTAACAATGGTGCGCCATCAATCACTACACTAGTTAATTCTTTACTACCATTCATGGAAATCAATGTTAGTCTTTTTAAACCATTAATAACTAAACTGCCAGCACCGCCATCTTTATAGATTAACTCTTTTAGATTTGGTGTGGTGTCATCCTTTAGATTAATTTTCGCTACAATTGACTTAGATAAATCAATAGTTTCCAACACTTTGTTAGCACCAAACTGCACCGTCGCAAGTTTTGGATTGCCAGCTAACTTTAAGGTTTTTAAACTAGCTAAACCAGACACATCCACTGTTGTTAACTTGGCATTTTCCGCCTGAACTTCAGCTAAACTACTATTTTTAATTAAATTTAATTCCGTGATTTTAGTATTGTTCGCAACTAATTTTGTTAAATTAGTTGTTTTAGTCACATCTAGTTCGGTCAGTGCCGTATCTGAGACGCTTAACTCAATTAAGGATATTGCAGTTTCCACATTTAGCTCTGTAAGTGCCGTTTTAGACACATTTAAATGGGTCAGTTTAGTAGTTGCTTCAACATTCAGGTCTTTTATTTCCGTGCTGGATACATCTAAATACGTTAAGCTCGTCGCATTGGCAACATTTAAAGCTTTTAAAGACGTTCCAGATAAAACCAGCCGCTCAATTTGGGTATTAGATTCTAAATCCAACGTTTCTAAACTGGCAACACCTTCTAGTTCTAGTTGTTTTAATTTAGGGCTTTTACTGGCATCCAACGTTTTGATCACGGTTCCCGTTAAGCCTAATTCTTCCAACTCTGCTAGTTCACCTAACTGAACGTCTGACAAAACACTTGAATCTTTTAAGTTTAAAACTTTCAACCCTTTAAGACTGCTGACATCAATTTTAGTTAAATTAGAGTTCATTATAACGACATTTTTTAAAAGAGGTTGCTCACCAAACACAACGGTTGTTAAGTCAGTCTCCTTATCCACAGTTAACTTTTCCAGGTTAGGCAAGGTACTCACGTCTAAATCTTTAAAACCAGAGATTTTGAGAGACAATTCCTTAATATCCTCACCAAAATACTCAATGCCTTTTAAGCTTTTAATATTGGCTAAATCAATTCTGGCAATTGGGTTAATTTTAGCGTCAAAGTCAATCGGATCATCTTCCTTATATCCGTTATCTAACCAACTAATCACCCAACTTCTGAAGATTGGATCTGGGAAATGGGCCTCATCTATGGTGATCCCATCTTCATAAGTAGCTGAAGAGACCCCAGATGATTGTTTCTTTTTCTTTTTCTTTGCTGGAGCAGCACTGCTCTCAGTTGTTTGACTCTCCACAAAGGGTATCTCAACAAGCTCACTACTTGTTTCTAATTCGCTACTGGCTGGAATCTCCGTCGTTTGAGAACTTTCCTCTGTTGGTACCTCTTGCTCTGAACTGCTCTCTACTGCAGAACTGGTTTCAACCGTTTCGACTTTCTCCGCTCCATCGCTTGCCACTTCACTGGCAAGGGTCAAAACAGGGTGAGACACCAAGCTTAAAATAAAATAACCTGTAAACAATTTTGCTAAACCATTATTTTTCAAACCTTTTGCTCCTTTTTTCAAACAGTAATTATTCTTATTTTAATAATAATCTAAAATGGAGCGTTTTTCAATCGTTTTTAACATAATTTTTCAAACACATCCATTTTTTTTGATATTCATGCTATTTTTTTTCAGGATTAACTCATAAATAGAGGGCTTAAACACTCTTAATCCCTTTAATAAAGCCTATCTCTGATTTAATTGCGACTTCTGTGTATTAATCATTAAATTAAACTATATTCAATAACAAAAAACCAAAAACATTTTATAAATTTATAGTTATTTAATAATCACCCGTTAATTGAAAAACTCTGATTTTATCCCTTTTTTATCAATAAAAAATGGTTAACTTTTTTGCCCTATTATCTGAAAGCATCGTTAAAACACTCAAAAGACTAACTATTTAATAGTCCAAATAACTCATAATATCAGGCCCTCTCATCTACCAAAAAAAAAATGGCAACTAATGTCGCCATTCCCCGAGAACTATTTCACTTTTATCCCTAATTTGCTTATAAAAATCGCCATTTGTTCTTCACTTATGGTGGCACCTTTCAGACGATCCAAATCAACTGTTAGCTGTTCGAAATGACAACTACTTAGGTCCACCCCTTTTAAAAGGGTTCCTTCAAAGTTTGTCAGTTCCAATGAACAACTCAAAAACTTAACTTGGTTGAAGTCTTGTTTATAAAAGTCTGCGCTCTCTAAATTACAGCTGTCATAGGTTACATGCTGTTGCTTAGAGCCTTCAAACA
Source organism: uncultured Vagococcus sp. (assembly GCF_963518325.1). Classification (NCBI taxonomy): domain Bacteria; kingdom Bacillati; phylum Bacillota; class Bacilli; order Lactobacillales; family Enterococcaceae; genus Vagococcus; species uncultured Vagococcus sp. Next base: position 35,356 of record NZ_CAUQJB010000037.1, read on the forward strand.
TACTCAAGGACACGTTGCATTCTCTAAACAATGTATGGTTCAAATAAGACTCTGGAAACTTAGTGCCTAAAAACTTACAGCCATGAAATTCCACTCGATTAAAATAACACTTCGATAAGTCTGAATTCGAAAAATCACAATTTGTAAAAATTGTATCAATCACTTCTATTTTTTCCAAATCACTGTTAAGCAGGGTTAAATTACTCAGTCGACTTTGAGCGATTTGCAGTTGCTTAAGACTTATTGACTCATACACTTCTTGGGACAGTTCCCCTTGATAAATTTCAGGGTCTTCCAGATCAAGATATGTCGCAAAACTAGTAGGGGTTAATCTATCGGGAATTCGTGGTTGATCCATGTTGATTCCTCCTTGTAATGTATTGATATGCGGCATTTGGCTCACCACCTCTCGTTTATTGTATCATTCTTTCAAAAAAAAGAACCTCTTCTCCTTTGACTTTTTTTTTGTCTTTGTTAACTTTTTAAAGACATTTTCTCCCTAAGAGTAAAAGTGAATATGGCTTAGAATATACCTACATGCCACTACCTTTTGTAGCAGCTTTTACTTTGCTTATTTCCCCTCTAGTCAACGTCACTTCAAGATAATCCATCTGCTGGGAGCCTTTCCTTAAAATCAATTGTTCTTTTAACGGATTATCGCTATACTGTACTGAGTAAGATACTCTAATTATAAAAGGTTCGTTTAAAGTCAATAAAACATGGAGAAAAAAGAAGTAGGAGTCTCTAACATGACAAAAATAATAAAGCGTTACTACATTCAGAAATTAACCATGCGACTGACCCTGACGTTCGATTAGGACTAACTAAACTGTTAATGGGATTGGAAAATGAGGAAAGGTTAAGCAGAAAAAGATCCTTTTTCTTCATTCTTGTTGGGATCATTCTTGTTACTTCACTCTTCTTTTTTTTAGGCAATAAAGATCCTAAAAAAGGGACCAAGGCTTATCAACATGTGAAAACAGCTGAGACATCTTTACCGCAAACAAGTAGTAGCTCTCTCCCGGAAACAAAAGAACCTCTCTTAGAAACACAATTATCGACACCACAAATTGAAAGATGGGTCCTAGCTATTTTAGAGTATACGCCAACTCCCCCTACCAAATATCTTTTAACGATTAAGATAGACAATACCGATGAGTTTAGCCTAAAAAATTCTGTCAATGAGACGTCTAGTTTATTTTCACGTATGGAGTAGTTCTTATTACGCATAGTGCGAGGGAGAATAGAGTACGATGTAACAGAAAACGAATCATTGTTAAACCCATGAAAAAAAATAAATAGTGAAACAGAAGGTGAGCGTTACGTTGAATATCACAGAGAACTTGTATACAGAACTTAAAAAAAATAAAGAAGACTATGTATTTATCGGTGAACAAGCCGATATTATTTATAACTTATCAAAATATTGTGCCACAAATTCGGAGACTCTTTTTTGGTTTTTGGGAGGTCCACTTTTATGGTTATTTAGTTGGCGTTCAAAGAGTAAACAATACAAAGAAGATCATATTTCAAAAACAGAGAAACACATCATCCACTGTTTATCTCGTTACGATCGTACATTTAAAAATGGTTATTGTGTACTGGTAAGAAAAGATGATTAAAAGCAAGGAGACGATTAGGAAAACGTTGCGTTCTGTCGAAACTCTTTAAGCAAAGACAAAAACTCCTATATCAAGAACTAGAAATAACTGTCCTGTCTCTGAATTGTCGCCGTCACCCAGCCTTACCAGATCCATTAGGATTAATTAAGTCGCTCCTAATCAAAAAATGCTTTGTCTCTTACTGTGTTATAACACAGCTATCCCCTACAAATTTGACACGCATCAAAGGCTCTCCTCTTTAGTAATATTTCGGTTCTCAATAGCGATTTAACCCCTGACCCTGAAACCCGCTTCTCCACCAAGAACTGATCATCGATTTAAGCAGTCTCTAAAATTTGATTATGCGAATTACGCAATTCAATAACGAATTTATTCAAATCCAATATGCCCTGTCACTCATTTTTCATTTCTTTGTTTAACAGATGAGAAATCATAATGAGCCAACCTATATAATTACAGCGTGGCCATTATTTCATGATAATACGTAGAATAGCTCTCGACCAATTTATGTGAATTCAAAACTCTACATATTTCTAAGGCGGTTTCTACTTTTTTTATCCCTTCAGATATATGGTTTGTTTTTAAAAGATAGAGTCCATGCGAGAACATCAGCAAATTTTTTTCATATAAATAAGTTTCTGAATTAATCAATTCGGAAATATATGTTTGAAAATGGAGACTTTTCGCGTTTTCATCACTTAAAAGACAAATAAGACTAGCGTTAAGTAGAATGCGAAGGACCAATTTCAGGTGTTTATCATTAGTGTGAAAGGTTTTTGTCTTATAAAAAAGTTCTTCAGATAACACTATTATTGTTTGTATTGGCATGGCTGATATGGAATTACCGAATAAAACAATTTCATAGTACGTCCAATCCTCGATGGAAAATAAATAATCGATGAGTAGTTCTACTTCACAGGTTTGAGTTTTTTTTAAATCATTCAGCTCGTCATTCATAATGGAGATCATGATGTAATTATATTGACTATTTTTATTACCTGAAAGTTCCCACTTCTTGAATTCTTCATCTGCGAGCGCTATCATTTTTTCGGGATCTCTGTTGGTATATGCCTGCTTTATATCTATTACTAATTGTTTCAACGAGCTATTTTTGTAATTACTGCTGAGAAACTCAAATTCTTCTACAGTTATATTGATTCTCTCTAGTAATTGCCCAAATTTTGTAATAGATAAGTTGCTCTCCCCTCGTTCAAATTTTGATAGTTGAGCAATTGATAAGATACCTTTTGCTACAGTTACAATTGTCATTTTTTTCTCAATTCTCATCTTTCTAAATACTTCACCATAACACATAATACACCCTCCATTCAATTATATTCTTAAATGAATATTGATGACCGATATGCTTACATAGTATAGTAATATCTAAGGTATATCAACTTTTTTTAGAAAGGAGGGAAAACCATGGGAATTATTATCAGCCCGCGTGGCGGAGGATTAGTCGTTATCGGATAAAAAATCTGCACTAGTCGACGTAATCTCGTTTGTACGAAGTAAAAGAGGGCTGTCGCAAAATTAGTCATCTAATTTTGCGACAGCCCCTTTTCCTATTTTTTAATTATTTAATAATCTACCAATGAATCTATTACACCGCATAAATATCCGTTGCAAGCTATACTCACCCTCTACTTTAAACGGTACTCTATATTGCAAGGCCTATACAGCCTTGCTGGAGAATAGCCACTAATAAAGTCTTCTCCTCCTTTGGCGCTATCGCCACATACTGAACGCCATTCAGCACCCCGGCTTGATAGCAAACTTTAGCAATGGATGATAATCAGTGGTTTGGTTTTGTCTATTGTACTAACATTGATAGCTTAAGAAAAACTTTGTGTCCTTTTATAGTTAATGGCTTGGTGGATACGGAAATCAAGGATAGTGCAAACTTTTCAAAAGATTTCAGAATTGCAAAGATAAGTTGATTCAAGCATGCATCAAGAAAGCTGGAACTATAAGTTTATGATTGTAAATAATTCTTATCATACTTGTCAGAAGAAGAAAATAAGTGAAAAACGATTAATGAACGGTGATTAAATGCTGAATAAGTATGACAAAGCTTTGTCACTACAATATATTTTAGTATAGGCATCTATAGGTATATTAATAGTCTGATTAAAAACGTGTGACTAACTTTTCAATTAGAGTATCCTAAATAATATAATTATGACGCTATTAAAATATCAGCTCCCTTCGTCTCCTGTTGCTAATTACTAAGAACAAGCTAACGATTCACAAATGTTAATATATCCCCTTGACTTGGAGTAAACTCCAAGTTGTATGCTAATACTATGTCGCTTACAAAGAAAGGAAGTCTTACAATGAGACAAACCTATACGGTTATTACCGGCGCCAGTTCTGGTATTGGCTATGCAACAGCTCTGGCCTTCGCCGATCGTCAACAGCCATTGATTCTAATCGCCCGTCGTGAAGAACGCTTGCACTTACTAAAAGAGGAAATACACGAAACTCAGCCAGAGCTTGAAGTCATTTTAAAGGTTTGTGACTTGAGCAACACTGAGAACTGCTTGGCATTGTATCAGGAATTAGCCACTTATTCCCTTAATACTTGGATTAACAATGCCGGATTTGGTCACTATGATCTGATGGCCCAACAACCTCTAGACAAAATACTCAATATGCTACAGTTAAACGTTGAAGCATTGACGCTTTTTTCAACACTCTTTGTTCGTGATTATCAAGATGTGCCAGGAGCACAATTGATTAATGTCTCTTCTTCTGGCGGTTACACCATCGTTCCTAACGCGGTGACTTATTGTGCCACTAAATTTTTTGTCAGCTCCCTGACCGAAGGAATTGCTCTAGAGCTCAAGCGTTTAGGTGCACCATTAACAGCTAAAGTTTTGGCCCCTTCTGCAACCGAAACTGAATTTGCCAATGTCGCCAACGACACCGACAACTATGACTATCAAAAAGGCTTTGGTCACTATCATACCAGCCAGGAAATGGCTGAATTTTTAATGGCTTTATATGACAGCTCCGCCGTTGTCGGTCGCGTTAATCGTGATAATTTTGAGCTTGAACTGACAGGTCCACTCCTTCATTATGTTGGCAAACCCACATCATAACCGCTTTTCAAATAACTACAAAAAAAACAAGTGATTTTTCGGGCAATAAATTTGTCAATTAAAACGTTACCATGCTATGATTTAGATACAATCAAGAAGGAGTTGAGCATTATGAATGTTGATGAATTAGTAGCAAGGGTGAAAGAACTGATTAATTCTGATAAATTTGAAGAAGCTAAACAATTTATTGAAGATCACAAAGATGAATTAGGCGATAAAGTCCATGATTTATCTGGACTATTCGGCGACAATGCTGACGGACTGATAGACAAAGTAAAAGGGTTTTTTAGCGGTAAATAATCTGATTGATAAAGCAACTCACAGGTCGATGTGGTTGCTTTTTTTAGTTACCTGACACGTCAAAAGCATTCATAAAGATTAACTTTTAACTAAGCCTTGTGATCATGAAAGCGAGGCTCTTTATTTATCGATAATTATGTGATATAGTTTTGAAGACTAGATGAAATAGTTTAGGAGATGTCTATGAAAAATAATCAAAAGAATTGGCAAGATAGTCTAAGAGAAATTCATCTACCTCGCTGGGATGAATTGCCCGATATTGAGATTTACATGGATCAACTGGTCACTCTCGTAGTGCGATACACCAGTCCCTTTAAAGTCGATCAACAAGCTGACCCTTTACTCACTGCAGCCATGGTTAATAACTATGTCAAACAAAAATTAATCCCACCACCTGAAAAGAAAAAATATAACCAGCGTCATTTGGCTCGTCTCGTCATTATCACCATTTTAAAGCAAGCCTTTGACTTGCCCATTGTTCAACTTGGGATTGATTGGCAGACTGATAGCGGTGATTATCAAAAAGCCTACAATCAATTTTGTACTCAAATGGAAGAGACCATCCGGCTGTTTCTAGTAGATGACCAGACTGAGAAATTTGAACTAAATGTAGTAGACATTGATTTTCTGCCCATTCAAATGGCAACCATTGCCCTTACTTCAAAATTAGTCGCTGAAAATACGTTACACACCCTAGCCAAAAACAAAGCAAACACGATATAAAAAAGGAGTTCTTAATTATGACAGAGAAAATTGCACTATTAGTAGACTCAGGGATGGATGTACCTCCTTCCGTATTGGAAAAAGAGGGTGTCTACGTCATTCCCTTAAATGTCATCTACAAAGATAAAACCTATATTGATAAAGTGACCATTACGTCAAAAGAAATTTATGACCGTCTCAGCGTGGAAATTCCCTCAACCTCCTTGCCAGATGGTCAGTCCATTAGTGATGTTTTTCAGAAAATTTTAGCCGATGGCTATAAAAAATTAGTTATTGCCACGATTTCCAGTGGTTTAAGTGGCACTCACAACATCTTACAATTGATGAGTAAGGATTACCCTCAAATTGATGTTCTGATGATTGACACAAAAAACATCGGAATCGGTGGCGGTCTCCAAGGTGTTTACGCTAAACGACTGATTGACGAAGGCTTAGATTTACCTGAGCTTAAAGAAAAACTAGAAAAAAATGTACTCAACACTCGGGTTTTCTTTAGTATCCCAACCTTAGAATACTTGAAAAAAGGTGGCCGGATTGGCCTTGTTTCATCCATCCTCGGCACAGCTCTTAACTTAAATCCGGTTATTTCTTGTAACCCAGATGGTATTTACCACACCGTTAGCAAAGCCCGTGGACGGAAACGTAGCTTGGATAAAATGCTCCATGTGGCTGAGGAATTTATCGGCAGTCACACTTCCTACGATATTGGGGTGGCCTATGGGAATTCAATTGAGGAAGCCCGTGAGTTTGCTGAAGCCGTTAAAGCTCGCTTGCCACATATTAAAGACTTTTTCTTTGATGAAGTCAGCCCCGCTCTCGGTATTCATACCGGCCCTGGGGTGATTGGCATGGGTGTCCAATTACGAACAGACTAATAAAAAGAAGAGGCAGGACCTTTGTCCTAACCTCTTCTTTTTGTTTCTCTATTTCGGTAAGTAAATGATAATTTTAAACATGTCACCGTCTACCACAATATCAAAACGCCCACCGTGTAAATTAATAATCGAGTTGGCGATGGCTAGACCTAAGCCTGACCCTTCAGTATTGCGAGCCTCATCGCCACGAGTAAAGCGTTCCACCAAACTGCTGGCATTTTCATTTAATTCATGAAGGGAAACATTTTTCAATTCAACCTTAACCTCGTGACCCAGATCTTCTAATTTTAAATACACTCGCGTCTGAGGCATCGCATACTTGATGACATTACCGATTAAGTTATCAAATACTCGCCACATCCGATCCCCATCAATCGCCAGCATCACTGGCTCTTCTGGCTTGCTGTACATCAGTTTTAAGTTTTTTTCCGTGAACTCTTCACCATATTCGGCAATCGATTGTTGCAGTAATTGGCCAAGATTAATGGTCTTTTTACTCAACTTAATTTCGCCGTTATTCATTTTGGTGACAGCGAATAAATCGTCAATTAAATTTTTCATCCGCATGGCTTTGCGATTAATAATTGCCGTGTATTCCTGACGATCCTCTTCTTTGAGATTCTCTTTTGTCAACAGGTCCCCATAAGAAATAATTGATGTCAGTGGGGTGCGCAAATCATGACTGACATTGGTCAGCAACTCCGTCTTAAGGTTTTCACTTCGTTGACGATTATCGTGAGTCGTGCTGATAATTTGATCGATATGAGCTAAATTTTCGCTAACATCCTCCCAAATTTCCGTCGGTTGAGCTTCTTCCTGGTTACGTTCCAGAATGTCTTGGGGACGTATTAATAGCTTCTTTAAGCGGTATTCTCTCATAATGAGAGGGACTGCCACAACGAGCATCATCATCGTCCAAATTATCAAAGCAAATTCTCCAGCAGAGCCTATCACCGTAATAAAGAAACTAAACAAACTGACCACTAATACATAACCTAGTACGAATAATAGTTTTAAGGTAACGGGTAAGCGTCCAATTAAGCGGCGGATTTTTTGGTTTCCCCTAACTAATAAACTTTGTTTTGCTTGTGTGGGAAAATCTGGGTAGCCCTCTGTTTTCTTAATCGCTAACCAGATGTTTTTACTTAAGCATAAGCCGCAAAAAATAGCACCATAAGCAAAAAGGAAAAAGAATACGGTCCCCATGGACATAATAGGTAGGCCTGGTGAGATCTGCCAGGTGATTAAGGCAATGAACCCCAATAAGCCTAATAGTAATAAGCGAACATCTAATGGGACTCTTTGGATAAAGGCAGCTTGTTCACTAAAGTAAACAGGTTCCCACATAAAGCGCAATGCCAAAATCCCCCCTACTACAAAAATAGCCAAACCAACCATAAAAATCAGGTCTTGCTTTTTTTCCTCTTGAGTCGCTTTTTGATTAATAGCAGCCACATCAGAGCCTTTCCGAGTGGCCACATAACCAGTCATTGAAAAACCGCCCCCTACTTCACTTTCAGTAAGCGTGGTCACTTCCAATAATTCTTCTGGAAAAGGAGCCCAAATGGCTGTTTTACCCACACTTAAGACTTTTTCTTTACTGATGGCCGCCTTAATGTCTTTCTCTTTACGGCTAAGTGGTTTTGTCCCTAAATTAGTCACAACAAACCCATCGTCTCCTGTAAAATAATAAACATAATTATCATCAACGTAGGTCGTATCTGTGTTTTTTAATCGTTTGATCGCTTTTGGCTGAGCTTTCAGCAAGCGTTCCGTGTCTCGTTTAACGATTTTTTTCTTAACCGCCTCATTGCTAGTATAATTCGATATAATGTCTAATAATTTTTCATCCCGCTCTGTTGTCAGCGTATTAACCAGTTTATCTTCCTTTTTTTCTTTAGCCGCTTTTAATAACCCTTTATATTGACTGTTAATATCTTGGACTTGTGATTCAAGATCTCCATATTCATAACGATAATTATCCACCAAATAACTGCTAACTAAATCCGTAGACAGTTTTTTTTCGTCTAATTTTTCCACATAATTCAAGACAAATTTAGGCCCTAACTCATTTTCTAATTGATAATCTTTATTCACCCTATCGTAGTTATTTCCTCTGTTATTTAACATCATCATACTACCGATGACTAATAAGAAGGTTGCCACAAAAAGTGTGTAACTATTTTTCCATTTTATAGCCAACGCCCCACACCACCTTTAAATTTTTCGGTTCCTTAGGATTCAACTCTATCTTCTCTCGAATTTTTCGGATATGAACTGAGACAGTATTGTCTGAATTAAAGCTAGGTTCTTCCCAGACAGATTCATAGATTTCATCAATCGAAAAGACACGTCCTGGATGGCTCATCAGTAACTCGGTTATTTTAAATTCGGTTTTAGTCATTTTAACTTCCTGACCTTCTACTTTAATGCTTTTGGCCACCTTATCCAATTCCAAGCCATTTAAGCGCAATACATCCTTTGACCCTTTTTCAAATTCACCTAATGTTAAGTAGCGCCGTAACATAGACTTGACCCGAGCCAATAATTCCATCGGGCTAAACGGTTTGGTTAAATAATCATCGGCCCCTACTTGTAGCCCATGAATTTTATCGATGTCTTCACTCTTGGCACTTAACATTAAGATAGGCACATTGTTTTCTTCCCGTATTTTATGAGTGGTAATAATCCCATCTAAGTTAGGCATCATAATATCTAAAATAATTAAATGAACCGTTCTTTCCTCTAGGGCTGCCAGCGCTTCTAGCCCGTCTCCCGCTTCAACTACTTGATAGTTCTCCTGTTCCAAATAAATGCGAATGGCTTGTCTAATTTCAACGTCGTCATCTACGACTAAAATAACTTTTTCCATCATTTCTCCTCCATGTCTCCTACTAATAAACTCGGTCATCTTATGGCAATTATAGCGACTAACTGTTAAGTTTTTCTCCGACATTTTCTTAAAACTTTCTTAAAGAAGGTTTTATCACTTCTAAACATATCACGTCTGTAAGCTGAAAAAAAGTAGAACTCATTATAATCATCAACCGACTGACAAATTAATGGCCCAACGCTTAACACGCCTCCAATAAACCACTGCCTCTAACTTTCCAGATTTGCTGCTAATTTTCCAGAAAAATAAAGTTTTCTGTCGGTATAGCTTAGAGTTACCGCCATTTTTAAAAAATCGTTGCCACTCAAAGGGCTTTTTTGGAAAGTTAAACCTCTTTTTGGAAAATTAACATTTCGACAACTACAATGGGGTATGGTATAAACAATAGTAAGTATGCCTAATTTATTACTCTCACTTTATAAATAACCACTCATCTGTACCCAATCGCTGGCATGTCGCCTTTAAAGGGATTGATTGAAACAACCTTTCATCAATTACTTTCAGCCGAATGACTGATAGTTATCAAGGGTTTGACAGCTTTCCACATAACAAAACAACTTCTTTTAATGTACGCTTTAAACGGACATCGTCGTTTCTTTGACAGTGGTTTGGATAACATTTTAGACGTGCTATGCTTCGTTAGTCATAACACTCTGATCGATTGAAGAAATAACAACTCATCTATACCCAATCGCTGGCATGTCGCTTTTAAAGGGATTGATTGAAACAACCTTTCATTAATTACTTTCAACCGAATGACTGATAGTTATCAAGGGTTTGACAGCTTTCCACATAACAAAACAACT
>NZ_CAUQJB010000038.1:0-45059 GCF_963518325.1 uncultured Vagococcus sp.
AATCTATGATTGCTTAGAAGTAAGGGACATCGGACCTCCAAAGTAAAAGGAGAGCCGTTACTCTTACAATCTATGATTGCTTAGAAGTAAGGGACATCGGACCTCCAAAGTAAAAGGAGAGCTTAATTTGAAAGAGTGCGGGCAAATATTAGTGAATAAGGCTCAGTTGAAAGATGAGGAGTTTGTTGTTTTACTTAGAGAAATGTGGCGGATTCGCTTATTTGAAGAGGAACTTGAGCGACTTTATCAAGAAGGTGAAATTCACGGTACGATGCATTTATGTATCGGCCAGGAAGCAACAGCAGTCGGTAGTGCTTACTTATTGAAGACGGATGACTGGATGATGTCGACTCACCGAAATCATGGACATTCTTTAGGAAAAGGCACCGATATGCGTGGGATGCTGGCGGAGATACTTGGTCGTAAGACCGGCCTCAATCACGGCAAAGGCGGAAGCATGCATATTACAGATACCTCAGTTGGGAATCTGGGTTCCAATGGGATTGTTGGAGGAAATTATCCTTTAGCAACTGGTGCCGCCCTGACAGCACAAATGAAGGGGACGGACCAAGTTGTCATGGCGTATAACGGCGATGGTTCAGTTAATGAAGGTAGTTTCCATGAAGCCCTTAATTTAGCAAGCATCTGGCAGTTGCCTGTTATTTTTTTTATCGAAAATAATCAATATGGGATGAGTTCATCGATCACAGAGATGATGAACGTCTCCCAGGTTTCTGAGCGAGGGAGTAGCTATGGGATTCCAGGTGTCACAATCGATGGCAATGACATTGTAGCAGTTATTGATGAGACTCACAAGGCGATTGAGAGGTGCCGTCAAGGAGCAGGGCCGACCTTAATTGAGGCTTTAACCTATCGTCATCGGGGTCACTCTAAATCGGATAAACGACTATATCGAACTTCTAAGGAAGAACGGGAGTGGCAAGAACGAGACCCGATTGAGCGCTTAACAGCTAGATTATTACAGGAACAACTCATCACAGAAAGGGCATTGGATGAGCTGGTCATGGGATTAAAAATAGAATTGACAGCACTGGTCACTAGTGTCAAAAATGACCCACGACCGAGTGCTGCTGATTTATATAAAGACGTCTATGCAGGAGGACGACTATGAGACAACTAAGTTATCGGGATGCTTTAAACGAAGCCTTGGATGAAGCCATGGCCGCCGATGAGAGAGTATACCTTATTGGAGAAGATATAGGCATTTATGGTGGGGGTTTTGGTGTGACACAAGGATTACAAGCTAAGTATGGGAAAAGTAGGGTTCGAGATACGCCGATTTCCGAGAGCGCATTGACAGGCGTTGCTGTCGGGTCCGCTATGACAGGATTACGTCCGATTGTTGAGTTGCAGTTTTCTGATTTTATTACGATTGCCATGGATCAGTTGGTCAATCAAGCAGCTAAAGTTCACTATATGTCAGGTGGTCAACTTAAAGTTCCTCTTGTTTTAAGAACTGCAGGAGGGTCTGGAACTGGTGCTGGATCTCAGCATTCTCAAAGTTTAGAAAACTGGCTGGCTCATATTCCGGGGCTGAAAGTAGTTCAACCAGCAACTGCTTATGATGCCAAGGGATTGCTTCATGCGGCAATTGCAGACGACAATCCAGTAATCATTTATGAACACAAACTCTGTTATCAAGAAATGTCTCAAGTACCAGAAAGCTACTATGAAATTCCTTTAGGTGTGGCAGATATCAAACGAGAAGGAACTGATGTGACCCTGGTTGCCACAAGCATCATGGTTTATAAAGCCCTTGAAGCGGCGGAACAGGTAGCAAATGATATCTCGGTGGAAGTGATTGATCCTAGAACCCTGGTTCCTTTAGACATCGAAACACTCTTAGCCAGTGTGGCTAAAACGCGTCGGGTTATAGTGGTGACAGAATCTGTTAAAAGAGGTGGCTTTGGTGGCGAGATTGTGGCACAGATTGCCGAAAGTGATGTTGCAAGGACTCTTAAGCAACCGATCCGTCGATTAGGTGGGGAGGCTGTTCCAATGCCAGTTGCGGCAGAATTGGAGCAACTGGCTATCCCACAGGTGACCACGATTGTCGAAGCACTTTACCAGATGTCGCAAGGAGGCGAGGATGAGCATGAAGTTAACTGAAGACCATCGGAAACTGTTAAAAGTCGCCAGTTTGTATTATCGAGAGGGGTTGACTCAATCTGACATTGCAAGACAGGTAGGGATTTCGCGACCAGTTATTTCCAAGATGTTACAGTCAGCTAAAGAGCAAGGGATTGTCACCATCTACATTAAAGACGAAAATGCTGAGGTCGTTCAGTTGGCTAATGATTTAACAAGAAAGTATGGTTTACGAGACGCTATTGTCGTACCTAGTGAGACAGACTATGCTGAGACTCAGCGCGGACTTGCCCAAGGAGCGGCAGGGCTTGTGAGCAGTTATCTACCTAATATTCAATCAATTGGCATATCCTGGGGGACTACATTGGCAAAAGTGGTTGATGCTATGCCTTATGAAGGATTTTCTGAGATTATGGTTCGGCCGTTAGTTGGTGGAGTGGCTAGTCAGCATGTTTACTACGATACCAATCATTTAGCTTTTCGTTTAAGTGAAAAGCTAGGGGCAGGATGCAGTTATTTGTATGCACCAGCTTTGGCTGAAACTAAAGAATTAGCCAAGGTTCTCAATCAAAGCCGATTGGTCCAAAGGGCACTGAGAGAAGCCGAAGCCGTTGATCTAGCTTTAATAGGCGTAGGCAATCCTCAACAGTCCTCAACCTGGCGCCAGCTTGGGTATATGACAGCTGAGTGTTTAAGAGATGACGCAATTATAGGGGATGCTGTAGGTTCTTTATTTGACAAAAATGGCAAAACGATTGACAATAAAATGACAGAGCGCATGATTGGGATAAAAGTGGAAGCGTTAGAAGCTATTCCCAATACGATGTTAATCGCTGCAGGTAGTCAGAAGGCAAGGGCTATTCAGGCATTATTGTCAGGTAGGTGCGCCAATCTGTTAGTTGTCGATCGGGCTTTAGCAGAAGAATTATTAGCTGATTAAATAAGTAAACAAAGGGGTCAATGAACAGTGAAAAATGGAACACCGGTACAAATTCAGTTGCAAACAGAAATTTATCAAAATAACGACAAACAAGAACACTTTTTTGATGTTGCAGGTCAACTTGTCCAGATGGGAAGCACCCTCTATCTGCGTTATCAGGAGGATGGGGAAGAAGGGGAAGAGCCAATACCTGTAACGATCAAAATTGAAGCCGATGGGACCGTTCAGCTAATCCGTGCAAGCAAAACGCGTACTCGTTTACGGTTTAACTATCAAAAAGAGAATCACTCAAACTATCGGACTCCTTATGGCATGATGGAAGTCAGAACGTTTACTAATAATTTGCGTGTTACTTTAAAAGATCAACCTACATCAGGACAAGTATCAATTGATTACGATTTATATGCTGGCGAGGAAAAACTTGGGGTTTACCATTTGCGTTTAGCTTTTACAGCCTGATAGAAGATTGACTTTTCCAGTAGTTTTCATGAGAAAATGCATGTTTTCATTGCTTTTTATAAGCATATTATTGTATGATAAGGAGTAGACTGTGAAAGGACGTGTGCCGTTTGGAAATAAAAGCTTTTGAAGGTATCGACAAAGATGAATTATCAATGATTGAAGTTGCTCATGCAATCTTGGAACAACGCGCTGATGTCATGGAATTTTCAGATTTAGTTAACCAAATCCAAAACTTTTTAGGTAAAGCTGATAGCGATATTCGCGAAATCTTGCCACAATTTTATACAGATTTAAATCTGGATGGTAGTTTTATTTCTCTTGGAGAAAACCGTTGGGGCTTACGCTCATGGTATCCAATCGATTCAATTGACGAAGAAGTTTCTCATATGGGAGAAGACGAAGACGAGGATACGCCACGTCGTAAGAAACGTAAAAAAGTCAATGCTTTCTTAGATATGAACGATGAAGACGCCATTGATTACAATGATGATGATCCGGAAGATGCCGACTTGGTTGACGATGAAGACGATGATTACATCGACGACGAAGAGGAAGAAGACGAAGAAGAAATCGCTGAATATAATAAAGATTTATCTGAAATTGGTGCCGATGATATTGATGAAGAAGAAGTCCCAGTAGGTGTTGAGGACGAATTAACTATCATTGATGAAGACGACATTGATTACGATCTTGATGAAGAAGAAGAGGAAGAAAAATAAATCTTTCCGAGCCGAGCTGAAAAGCTTGGCTTTTTTTTAGATTTTCTTGTGAACCGCAAGGCAAATTCTAAGAATCCAGATGTAGGTGAAGCCGCGTGTGGTAGATTAAAGGGAGATATATGAGACATGTATATGAAAAAAGGCAGCTCGACTTTTTATTAAGTCGAGCTGCTTTCCCATAATCTTTGATGGATCTGAACGGAATTATGGATTCATTTCAATTTATAGGAATTTTGTTAGAAATGACTGATAAAGACCTCTTGTTCAATAATCAAACAGATGGTTCCATTGGATCATGCCCGTAATCAAGCTTCAGAGACGTTTTCAGTTTTTCTCAGCTGAAAGTTTAATGATTCGTCAGTCTTCAATCCTTAGTGATTACTCAATAGGCACTATATAAAGAAAAGCAGTATTTAGCCGTTTTATTTCTTCAAACCATTGAGACCAAGGTCCGTTGCCGCGTATTATCTGAATGGTAATAGCTAAGATAAAGAATATAAGAATAGTTATCCAAATCCCATTAAACAGCCAAATGGCAAGTTTAGTATTACTAAAAAGATAATTAAAGGGGGTATCTCGATGCATGTTCTCATCGATTGTGATTGCTTTTAATGCCGGTAAGGTATCAACTAATTCTTGGAATTTTTTCACCTCTGATAGCTGTAGTACTTCAGTAAAAATATTTGTTTGAGATTGGAAATCAAGGGTGTACCAGTAAGTTTTTTGCCGTTTAGGCAGGAATTTACCTTTAGGTCGATCGAAATAGCCGATGGCGTGTTTTTCAAAGCGAATGGCCTGAATCTTATCATAGGGATAAGAGTAGTAGCGACGTTCTTCTAGAAATTCAATCAAGATGGTGAAAATCATTCGTTGATTAGTAAAAATTAACAAACGATTCCCACGTAAGTCATGAAAATTATCTCGGTATTTTTTTGCTTTAGCCGTAGTCACATATGTCATCCCCATAATGCCACTAGTTGCTACGGCAGAGTTGCCTTCATTGGTAAAGGGAATATAACCAGCAATTTCTTCCCCACGTGCAAGATCCTTTGATAAGTCATCCACGATTTCTTCCAGTTGAATATACATTTGAGTTTGAGTGAAGAGTTGTTTCTTTTCTTCAGCGGTTAATTCGTGAGTATCATTAGGCGTGATAGTCTGGCGTTGATACATGTTGTTCACAGCTTGTTTAAAGATGTTTTTGCTATTCATTGTATTCCTGTCCTTTCTTTTTTTGTAAATGTTGGCGTAATTTTTTACGACCACGCGATAGCCGGTTATAAACGATCTCAGGTGATAAATACAGGTCATTGGCGATATCCGCAATTTTGTCTTGATAAAAATAATGTTTTAAAAAAATAACTTGATCTTCCGTACTAAGAGCAACCAGCAATGCTAAAAAGTTCTCCCGTTCAAAGTAATGTTCTTCAATTTGTTCATCTGTGTCAGGGGAATCAGTCGGTGTGATTTTCAATTGTCGAATAATTCGTCGTTTTTCGTCTAAAGCCTGATTTCTTGCAATAACTGTTATCCAGGTTTTTAAGCTACTTTTTTCTGGGTTGTACTGTTTTAACTCTTGCCATAATCGATAAAAAACTTTGTTTTGAACGTCTTCAATAAAACTGTTTTCAGCAGGATGATTCAAAATATAATGAATAGTTCTTAAGATATCTGTCCCGTACAACTCAATTAAATACTCTAAGCCAAGGTAATCACCAGCTTTTACGAGTGCTAACATCGCCATATCATCCTCATTCATTTGGTCCTTCCTCCTATCTTCATCTTAATATACGTTTCAAGTAATCTTTTTCTATCCTCATTCGTGGTTTTCTTTTAATTAAAGTGTAATCCTGAAAAAAAAGATAAGCAAATAAAAATGAAAAGCAGGTTTTTACGTACTTATATAATGAGAGCACAAGATGCAATTAGGGGGAATCAAAATGACTAATATTGTCAGGTGGATTAAAGTAAATCAGCAAGCAGCTATTATGTTAGTTATTAGCAGTGTGGCTGTTCTGGTAATGGGCGTAATTTTCTTAGGAAAACGAGAGACCGTCACGCAGACAGAGAGCTCTATTGAAAAGATGAGTGAGGAAGAAACAACAGAGACAAGTGGCGAAACAGTGATTTATGCTGATGTAAAAGGGGCGGTCTTGCAACCAGGGATGTATCAAATAGGGAATCAAGCGCGAGTGTTGGATGTGGTAAATATGGCAGGAGGGTTCACTGAAGAAGCAGATCAAAATCAAGTCAATTTTGCCCAGATTGTGGAAGATCAGATGGTTATTTACATACCGACATCTGCTGAAGATTTAGAGCAGTGGCAAGAGAGACAAGCCGGTGAAAGGGCTAACGGGGTTAAACAAACAGCTTCTTCCAAAGTCAATTTGAATACGGCCGATTCATTGACATTGCAACAGTTAAATGGCATCGGTGAAAAAAAAGCGGCGGCTATTATTGCTTATCGTGAAGAACACGGTTCATTTAAAACAGTCGAAGACTTGAAAAAAGTCAGTGGAATTGGAGATAAAACGGTTGAGAATCTAAAAGATGAGATTGACCTATAAATGAAGAAAGGGGATTTTTCAGTTAAATACAGAAAAAGAAACTACTAGAGGATTTAGAGATAATTTCAGATAATAGTTGCAATTTACCAAGGTCAACCTATACAATAAAGAAAACCAGAAATAGAAAGTGAGTCGATTGGTGTGACCTTTGAACGAATTCCTTGGGATCAATATTTCATGGCCCAAAGTGTCTTATTATCTTTAAGAAGTACTTGCTCAAGATTAGCAGTTGGAGCGACAATCGTCCGAGATAAACGGATCATTGCCGGAGGGTATAATGGATCGGTTAGTGGTGATATCCATTGTATTGATGAAGGCTGCTACGTTGTAGACGATCATTGCGTACGAACGATTCACGCGGAAATGAATGCCATTTTACAGTGTGCGAAATTCGGTGTGCCAACAGAAGATGCTGAGATTTATGTCACTCACTTTCCCTGCTTACAATGTACAAAAATGATTTTGCAGGCGGGAATCCGTAAAATTCATTATTTGAAAGATTATCGTAATGATTCCTATGCCCTTAATTTGATTGAAAAAACAGGGGCTACTGTGGACCAAGTGGTACTGTCACCTCAGTATTTTACTGAAATACAATTCGGGCATGATGGAGAAACAATCGATTAAGAACAAGCAAGAAATGAAACAACTGGAAACCTTAAAGGGCTATCTTATCTTTATGGCACTAAGTGCGACCATTACGACTTGGTTATTTTTCAGAAACAGTTGGCTAGTCATACTGATCGCCCTCTTTTTTTTGGTACGCTTATATCGAAGTCAACAGCTCCTTTTAATAGTGAGCTGTTTTTTTGTGTCGATGATCTTTGGTGCTTATTTTTATTGGCAATCACCTTCCTCTCAAGAAAGTCCGCTAGCAGAAAAAAGTCAGCTGACTCTGTTAGTCGACCCTAACAGTCTAATTAGTGATGGAGATAGTTTAAAGTTTGAAGGACGTAACCAAAAAACGGGCGAATCGTACGCCCTTCATTATCAACTGCAGTCGGAGTTAGAAAAAGAGGCCTTTGCGAACCAAAGGGCGTTCTTTGAGCTAGTGGGAGAAGTTGAATTGGAAGAACCAGTTGGCCAACGAAATTTAGACGGTTTTAACTACCAGCAGTTTTTATTGGAGAAGGGCATTTATCGTGTTGGGAAACTGGTAACCATCAGGGCACAAGGCGATTATTCAATTAAGACGATGATCCAATTACTAAAGGTTTGGCGCCGTCATTTGTCGGTATACATTGATCAGACCTTTTCAGCTGTGACAGCCTCTTATATGAAGAGTTTGTTTTTAGGAATTAAAGATTCTACTTTCAAGAGTCAACAAGAGGTTTGGAGTCAACTGGGAATTTTACACTTCTTCAGTATTTCAGGGATGCATATTTTTTTCTTTATCAGCCACTTTAGGTACATGTTGTTACGTCTGGGAATAACAGTGGAGACCGTTTTTTGGCTAGAGCTGGTTTTTCTGTTTGTTTATTTGTTTTTAGCCGGCTTTTCAACGAGTGTGGGCCGTAGTGTGGTTTTTATCGGGCTAAGCTCTCTTAATCGCCGATTTAATTGGCAGTTTTCAGAGTTGGATAGTTGGTCAGCTACCTTGGTCCTCAGCCTTGTCATTAACCCGTATGTGCTCTTTCAGGCAGCCGGCCAGCTATCCTTTGGCCTTTCCTTTTATATTATTTATCTACGACCCCTTGTAGCTAACGTAAAACCGCCGTTTCGGCAGTTAGTTTTTTCACTGGTGATGTCAATGCTGGCTATTCCCATAATAAGTGCGAATTTTTATGAATGGCATCTCTTAGGAATGGTCCTAACGTTTATCCTACTACCTGTTTTTAGTCGCCTTTTGTTGCCACTACTTAGTTTTCTATTAGGGATTAGTTTCCTTCATCAGGCAGGGAGGCTCTCAGAGTTCATAGAATCAACTTTAAAGGTCTTCCAACAAGTCTTAGGAAGGATTAGTTCAATCGATTCCTTGAAGGTGGTGACAGGCAGTTTACAGCCAATTCTTTACTTAACTTGTTTGATTATAAGTTTCAAATGGTTGTCACAGCCTTATCAGAAAAAAGTGACGAGGTGGGGTCTATTGTTGCTTATTATCTGTCTACCAAGTTCAGCTAAGTTTATGGAAACTAAGGGGATCGTGGCTTTTGTTGATGTGGGGCAAGGGGATAGTATCTTAATCCAGCGACCCTTTCGTCAAGAAATAATTTTAATTGATACAGGAGGTCGTTTACCTTTTGAAGTAGCAGAAGCTTGGCAGAAAAAGGTAAATATTTCCAGTCAGGCCAGTTATACTTTAGTGCCGTTTTTAAAGAGTCGGGGCGTGAAGACCTTGGATCAAGTCTTTATTTCTCACGGAGATGAAGACCATTTTGGTGATCTTATAGAGATCAATCGGGTTTTTGAAATAAAAGAACTTCTATACCCAGCAGGCACTGCCAGACAAAGTAATTTTCAAAAGGCCTTGGGGCAATTAGAGAAACAAATAAAACAAAGTGTAACTGCAGTAGGGGATGTTTGGCAAAATCAGGATTATCGCTTAGAAGTTTTGTCTCCTCAGGAAATAGGTGATGGCGGAAATAATGATTCAATGGTCTTGTTGTTGGGCCTCAAGGGAAAGAAAATAATGTTTACAGGGGATTTAGAAGCACTTGGCGAGACTGATTTATTGGCTCACTTTCCCGGACTTTCGGCGGATATCCTAAAAGTTGCTCATCATGGTAGTCGAAGCTCTTCAACAGAGGCCTTTCTCAAACAGCTTAAAGGTAAGGCTGGGGTTATTTCTTGTGGAATTAACAATCGTTTTGGCCATCCCCATGATGAAACACTTAGTCGTTTAAGGGACGCTGGAATGAAAGTTTATCAAACTGACCAACAGGGTATGATTTACTATCAGTGGTCAATCTGGGATTCGGAGTTATCAGATGTTCAAACAATCAGGAAAAGTTACTAGGAAAAAGACGCTGATAATGATAGGATAGAGAGAGTAAAAGAACGTAAAAGAGTGGATGATAAAATGAGTTTACAACAAGAATTAAAGAAAATTAAAACGGGTCAGCTAGCGCCCATTTATTTGGTTTTAGGTGAGGAACGCTTTTTAAGTGATACCTTTAAGCGGGAAATTACCAAGCAAATTATTCGGACAGAAGATGATGAGTTAAATTTTGCGTCATTTGATATGAATGATACAAATCTCTCTCAAGCCGTGGAAGAAGCAAATACGATTCCTTTTTTTGGGGATTATCGGTTAGTCGCTGTTGAAAATCCTTATTTTTTAACGGGGGAGAAACGGACTGGCGGGTTGGAACATAATATTGAAGAACTGACAGCCTATTTAGGTGCTCCCTCGGATACGACTATTTTGGTTTTTTATGCCAACTATGAAAAGTTGGATGAGCGCAAAAAAATTGTGAAGTTACTAAAAAAAGAAGCTGTGCTAATCGATGTGAAGGCGATGGAGGAAAAGGATGTCCGTCAATACATGCAACAGTATATTAAAAATGAAGGCTACGAGATCACGCCAGAGGCCTTTGATTTATTATTGCGACTGACGGACATGGACTTGTCAAAACTCATGGGAGAGATGACCAAGATTCTATTGTATGCCTCAGATTCTAAAAAAATCTTAAAACCAATGATTGAAAGCCTAGTGCCAAAATCCTTGGAGCATAATATTTTTGACATGGTGACCTATGTTATGGAGGGGCGCACAGAACAAGCACTCTCTCTTTATCAGGATCTACTGTTGCAAGGGGAGGAAACGATTAAAATCAACGCGATTCTCATTAGTCAATTCCGTTTAATGCTGCAAATTAAAATAATGGTAGGCTCAGGTTATCAGCAAAGTAATATAGTGGACGTCTTGAAAATACACCCCTATCGGGTTAAGATGGCCATGCAACAAACTCGGAAATTTGAGTTAGGGGCCTTAAAAGCAACTTTTTCCGAATTAGTGGAAAATGATTATCGAATAAAAACAGGCCAAATGGATAAAGAACTGATTTTTGAGTTGTTTATTTTAAACTACAGCCGTAAAAAATAACAAATAAAAAAACCTTAGTAGACGTAATCGTCACTAGGGTTTTGTTTATTATTTAGCTAATTTTGCGTGTAAACGTGATTTGTCACGGCTCGCTTTGTTTTTATGGATTAGACCTTTAGTTTCAGCCATATCAATTGCACGACTCGCTTTTTTGTATAACTCTTCAACGTTATCAGCACCAGCTTCTAAACCTTGTTCGAATTTTTTAATAGCAGTACGCATTGAAGCTTTTTGGCCTGAGTTTAATTCGTTAGACTTTTCAGCAGTACGTACGCGTTTAATTGCAGATTCAATGTTTGGCATGTATTTCACCTCCGATAACTTTAGTTTTACCTTCAGTCGAAACTGAACGTAATTCAACATTATCCATTATACATAATGATTTTTGAGTTTGCAATAAGTTTATCTCTATCTGGTGATTTTTTTTCTTAATAACGGACATAAATATAGATTGTTAATTGAATAGTGAAAACATTCTCAAAAAAGAGGTTTACTTTCCTGAAAATATGTTATCATATACTTAAATAGACTATCAGAATAGGTGGGTGGAATTTTTGAACATTGCTCTATTAGTGACAATCACGTTGGTGATGGGTGTTATTTTTGTAAATGGTTGGACAGATGCACCAAATGCAATTGCAACAGCTATTTCAACGAGAGTGTTAAGGCCGAAAACCGCGATTCGCATGGCTGTGGTGATGAACTTTTTTGGCGCTTTGGTGATGACCTTAATCAATTCCCAAGTAGCAGAGACGATTAGTAATATTGTGACATTTGAAGGCGCAAACAATTCAGCCCAAGTCGCATTGGCTTCTTCCTTGTTTGCCATTGTCGTCTGGGCTGTCGCGGCATGGTATTTTGGAATTCCAACAAGTGAAAGTCATGCTTTAATAGCTGGTTTGACAGGGTCAGCCATGGCGTTAGGTGGACTTGAAGCGGTTAATATGAACGAGTGGTCTAAAGTGATTGTTGGGTTGGTCGTGTCGACGATTGCTGGATTTTTTGGCGGCTTTTTAGTTGTTAAGTTTATCGAAAAGTTCTTTAGTAACATGGACCGCCAAAAAGCCAATAAAGTTTTTACTGCCGGCCAGGGGTTTGGTGCAGCAGCTATGGCGTTTCTTCACGGTGCCCAAGATGGCCAAAAATTTATGGGAGTCTTTATGTTAGGTCTCTCATACAATGGACTTGTTCAGGCCAGTGCTTCTGGAGCTTTTATTATCCCTATTTGGGTGATGGCTCTCTGTTCCTTAACCATGGGATTCGGAACCTCTGTTGGGGGTATGAGAATCATTAAATCTGTTGGAATGGATATGGTTAAGCTTGAAAAATATCAAGGATTTGCGGCTGATCTAAGTGCCGCAATTTGTTTGTTAGGAGCCTCTCTTTTTGGGATTCCTGTCTCCACAACCCACACAAAAACAACTGCTATTATGGGTGTTGGAGCAGCTCGGCGTATATCAAGTGTTGATTGGAAGATTGTCAAAGAAATGATACTTGCTTGGGTGCTGACTTTTCCAGGCTGCGGCTTAATTGCCTTCATCATGTCAAAAATATTTTTAGCTATATTCTAGGTAAAGACTTTTGGAGTTCAGATTAAAGACAGAACCAGCAGATTTTAAGGAGGACGTATTGGATGGCAAAGAGAAAAGGGTTTGATTATTTTAAGGCACTTGAGGAGTTAGCAGACAAGGCTAAACTATCTGGTGCTAAACTGTTAGATATTGTGCAAAATTATGATGTCACTACAGTTGAAGGATTGGCTGAAGAAATTCATGTATTGGAACGCGAAGGTGACGTAATTGTTGATACAATAATGGATGAGCTAAATCGATCATTTATCACTCCGATAGACCGAGAAGATATCGTCGTTATTACAGAATTGATTGATGATGTCCTTGATGGTATTAATTCAATTCCTTATCAATTTGATAATTATTTAATTACCGAAATGCGACCTAAAACGGATAAAATGGCTCAATATCTGGTTGAAGCAACAGAAGGATTAGCCGTGGTTGCCCATGAATTTGCTAAGTTTAAGAATTCCAAAACATTAGGTGATATGATTGTTCACGTTAATACGATTGAAGCGAAGGCAGATCAGTTATACAGTTCGTTGATTAAGGATTTATTTTCAAATGAGAAAGATGTGTTAGAAGTGGTTAAATGGAAAGAAGTGTTCAAACGATTTGAAGATGCCATTGATATGTCTGAGAAAGCCGCTGACGGCTTAGCAGGACTGGTTCTTAAAAATACATAAAAAAAGGCCTGTGAGCATGCTCGCAGGCCTTTTCCTTAATGTTGGTGGCTAATTTTATTGTGGGTAACCTTAGTCCCTAGGTCCGCTATGTACTTAGGATGGACCGTTCGAAGCAATCTCAAGCCATTTAAAATAACTAGAATAGTGCTTCCTTCATGACCGATTACACCGAGAGGTAGACTCACCACTTTCATAAAATTAGAGAGAATCAATAAAAGAATCACGGAGACAGAGAAAATAATATTTTGAGTGATGATTCGTTTTAATTTCTTGGCTAGCATATGAGCCATCTGAAGTTTTTCTAAATCATCTTTCATTAGAACCACATCCGCAACATCAATGGCAATATCCGTTCCTTGACCCATGGCAATCCCGATTGAAGCATTTGCGAGGGCAGGCGCATCATTGACCCCGTCACCGACCATCGCCGTAACGGGATAATGATTGAGCTGTTTTTTGATCAAGTTAGTTTTTTCTTCTGGGGTACAGCCAGCATGAATTTCATCAATTTTTAACAGTTGACCAATGGCTTGAGCTGTTTGTTCGTGGTCACCAGTCATCATGGTAGTGTGGATACCTTCTTCGTGAAAGTATTTGATAGTTGCTCTGGCAGCTTCCTTTGGTAGATCTAAGAGACCAAAGTAGCCAATAATTTGATTGTCCCGAGAGAGAAAGACAACTGTTTTTCCCTTTTGTTGCAGTTTGTCAACTGCTTCACTTAAACTGTCGGAAAAAATGGTTGTTGAGGTAAAATCAGCTTTGCCAACTCGCCATTCATGACCATCCTGGTGACCTAACATACCTGAACCGGTCAAATCCTCAACGACTAAAGATGGCAGTGAGTCGGTAACCTCTTTTCTAAAGTAGTCGGTAAGTGCCGTTGCCAATGGGTGAGTACTGGTTCGTTCAATTGCCACAACCGTGTTGATGGCTTGTTCTTTTAGCTTATCATCTAAAAAGAAGGCGTCTGTTACGACAGGTTTTCCTTCAGTTAACGTCCCTGTCTTATCAAAACTGATAGCTTTTAAATCTGCCAAATATTCCAGGAAAACACCGCCTTTGAAGAGTACCCCATTACGAGCCCCAGATGAGATGGCAGCCAAGGTGGCAGGCGTAGCCGAGGCCACAAGGGCACAAGGTGAGGCGACAACTAGAAGAACCATTCCGCGATAGAAACTTTCATTCCAAGACCAATCAAGAAAAAAGTAAGGAAGAAAAATCATTAAGGGAACCATTAAAAGAACGATTTTAACATAAGTATTTTCAATTCTATTTAAGAAACTAGCTGTCTTAGATGGGGTATTTTGTGCTTCTTCAACCAACTGAATGATTTTACTAAAGAGTGTGTCTTTGCTTTCTTTAGAGACCATCATTTCAAAGCTATTGCCAACATTAATCGTTCCGGCAAAAATCTCTTCGCTGATGTTTTTTTCAACAGGGAAAGACTCGCCAGTAATGGAGGCTTCATCACAGATGGCTAAGCCCTTACTGACCTTGCCGTCAATGGGGATGTTGGCTCCTTTAGGAACCAGTAAGACATCGCCAACTTGTAAGGTTTCCACTGGGACTTTTTCCGTTGAGCCATCGGCTAATAAGCGGAAGGCATCTTCTGGCTGCATTTCAAGCAAGCTTGAAATTTCTTGTTTACTTTTATTGGTCGTGTATTCTTCTAAAGAGCCACTAAGGGAAAAGATGAAGGTTAACATAATACCTTCAAACCAATAGTGAATCGTACAGGCACCAATTGCGGCTAAAGCCATTAATAAATCAACACTCAAGTGTCTATCTTCAAAGGTTTCCACTAAGCCTTCTTTTGTTTGGTAAAACCCGCCAATAATCATCCCGGCCACATAGATGAATGGAAAGTAACTTGCGCCGCTTTTTTCTATTAGCCAACCTGTGGCCATTAATATACCACAGATAACAGTGGCTAAAATCACTTTATGTTCATGGGTTATTTTTTTCATTTAAATCATCTCCTCTACACCCATAGAATAGCAGAGTCCCTTTGTGAATGATAATGAATAATAACTAATTGATAATGAGAACTATTTTCTTTTATTATAAGTTAAATGATAAAGTTGTTTAGTTAGCTTCTTTAGATTGTAAATATGAATTTAGAGAACGATTATCATTATCAATCAAAATATAATTATTATAAACTGAAAAAGATAAAAAGAGAGGGGGACAACAGTCCCACTCTCTTTAAGAATATTTTGAGATAGACACACTCCAAAAGTCTGCTCTCTTCAATCTTCAACTGGTTGCCCCTTCCTCCTAAATGCTAGAGTTATGGGGCATCAAAGCTTGTCACAGACTGTGTTACATTTGAATTAACCAATAACCGATTAAAATAGCACCAAGGATGATTCGATACCAGCCAAAAGGTTTGAAGTCGTTTGTTTTAATATAGCTTAACAAGAATTTAATAACGACAATCGATACGAAAAAGGCAACGATACTGCCGATTAGTAAAATCATGACTTCATCAAACTGAAATCTGTTTCCCTTTAATAAAAATTTAAGAATTTTCAGGAAGCTGGCACCAAACATGACGGGAATACTCAAGAAAAAAGAGAATTCAGTTGCCACGAAACGGGAAGCGCCAATCAAAAGAGCTCCGATGATTGTAGCACCTGAACGAGAGGTTCCTGGCATTAAAGATAACACTTGGAAAAGGCCGACAATCACAGCGGCTTTATATGTGAATCGATTTAAGTCAGTGCATTTAGGTGTCCGATCTTTGTTCCAATTTTCCACAACAATAAACAGGACACCGTAGATAATTAGCATTAAGGCGACTGAAAAAAAGTTATGGAAATGTTTTTCAAACCAGTCATCTAAAGGAATTCCGATGATAGCAGCCGGTAAACAAGCAATAATGACTTTCGCCCAGAGCTCCCAAGTGTTTCTCTTTTCGACCGTATCTTTTTGTGGTGAGAAGGGATTTAGTTTGTGGAAGAAAATTACCACAACGGCTAAAATGGCTCCAAGTTGAATCACCACATTGAACATCTCTTTAAAATCTGCTGAAGCATTTAGCTTAATAAATTCATCGACTAAAATTAAGTGGCCGGTACTGCTGATTGGGAGCCATTCGGTGATACCTTCGACAACCCCTAAAATAACGGCTTTAAATAGATTATACCAATCCATCATTTCATTCCTTCCAAATTAAATTCTATAGACCTAGTTAACCCATAGCTGTCTATATAGAAACAGTATACCGATGTTTGGACTAAAAACCAAATAAAACTGAAAATATTTAAGAAATTTATCAATAAATATAAGAAAAAACCTGTTGGCGATGTTATTGTCAACAGGTTCGAATCGTTATGTCATGTATCGTTTTAAATTAGCTAAAGAAATGCGCATGCCTTCGATGTTGTCTTCCATGCCCTCAAATTCAATTGCAAGAGGCCCTTCATAACCAGCCAAGGTTAAAATGGTTAAGCATTGTTTAACTGGCACATTACCATGGCCAATAATAGCGCCGCGCAGAAAATTACCGCCTCGAGTCTGAAAGAAGCCTTCACCTGGATGAGAATCCTGCCCAGGCTTGAGATGAAAGTCTTTGGCGTGAGCATAACCGGCATAGGGAGCAAGACGGCTAAGGGCCAGTGTCGGATCTTCATCGACACATAAGAAGTTGCCCATATCCACCAGTAATTTAAAGTTGGGATGGTTAACAGCGGCGTATAGTGCCTCAATTCGCGTGCTATCTTGGGAAAAGAGGCCGTGATTTTCAACCATGGTCATAATCCCTTTGGTGGCTCCGTAAACTGTTACGGCAAGACAGCCTCTAACAAGGGTCGGCAGAACTTGCTCAAAGGAGTAACCTGATTTACCGCTGGTGGCATCGTGACGCACACTTTTGGCACCGAGGATATCAGCGATATCAATCATCTGCTTGACATGAGCGACCTCCTCATCAAAGTTGCCATTGGAGCCATTTAAAAAATCAGCTCCAAATGTAAAATTTGTGATGGGAAATTCTAAGCGATTCAGCTCATTTCGCAATTCCTGAGCATACTCTTGATCAGACAGCTGATTATCATGAATCAGATCGACGATTTCAATGGCGTCAAAACCAAGCTCCTTTGCTAGACTAATACTTTCCAGTTGGGTGATTGTTCCAGCTGAAATTAATTGGTTAAAACTATAGGTACTTGCAGCAATAAGTCTCATGGGATAATAACCTCCTATATTAATTAGTTTATTTGGATTAAATAAGAACTTCGTGACCAGTTTCTGCCGATTCATAAATGGCATCTAAAATCCGCATAATGGTCACGCCATCAGTAGCAGGTGTTAAACATTTAGTATTGTTTAGAATACAATCAACAAAATGGTCGACTTCATTGTAGAAAAGACCGTTCATGTCCAAAGCAGTCTGTGTTTTAAGTTGTACGTCTGTCATATAACCATTGATATCCGTGTAAAGTTCCAGCTGAGGATTCAGGCTGGCGCCGCCTTTTGTACCGAACAACTCGATTTTCCCTTGATCTTCCTTTAAATTTAAGCTAAAGCTAGCTTCAATGGAGACCACCGAACCATTATCGAAACGAATCATGGCACTAGCTAAATCTTCCACATCGCACTTGTCTTTTTCACTGGTTGCCGATGCGGAATACTCGACTGTATCTTTAATAGTTGGGCGATTAAACAGTTTGTGGAAGGTGGCGCCGTAGACTGAAACTGGTTTTGGTTGGCCCATCAAGTAGTTTAACAAGTCAATGACATGAACGCCCAGATCAATTAATGGACCACCGCCAGAGCGGGATTTATCACCGAACCAGCCACCGGGATTACCATTACGTCGCAAGTAAGTCGCTTTACCATAATAGATCTCACCGAAAAAGTCATTGTCCCGGAAATCCGTGACAATCTTGGCGTCATTACCAAAGCGGCGGACAAAACCAATCATCAATAATTTATTATTTGCTTTGGCTGCTTCTTCCATGGCAAAGGCTTCTGTCAGGGAAATGGCCATCGGCTTCTCACAGAGCACGTGTTTGCCGGCATTTAAAGCAGCAATGGCACACTCGGCATGGGCTGCATTCCAAGTGCAGACACTGACAGCGTCAATTTCCTCATTAGCTAAGAGTTCTTCTTTCGATGTATAGGTATTTGTGATACCGTACATGTCAGCCATTAAGGCAAGTTGCTGTGGGTTTATATCACAAAATGCGACAAGTTCCACATTGTCCATTTTTTGATAAGCTTGAATATGCTCATGGGCGATAGAGCCGGTTCCAATCATACCGATTTTTAATTTTTGGGTCATCATAAAGTATCCTCTCTTACTGATTGATTTGATGTTTCAAGAAAGCAATGGCTTCCGCAATATCTTTTTCAGGTTGGTCGCCAACTTCTCGTTCGATGGTTAAGTATCCGGTATAACCAATGTCTGTTAGGGCCTTAAGATAATTTGGAAAATCCACATCGCCTTTCCCAAGGGGGAGTTCAATAAAGGCTTGACCGCTTTGGATTTCATCTTCAACTGTGCCACTCATGCCGTAAAGAATTTCAGGGTCCCGGTCCAATAGTTTACGTCCGTCTTTTGCGTGAGTGTGAACGATGTAGTCCTTCAGCGTGTAGACGGCTTCAACTGGATCATCGCCAGTGACCATAACAAAGTTGGCTGGATCGAGATTGACGGCGACGCCTTTCCCAGGCAGTGGATCAAGAAATGCTTTTAAAGTAGTTGCAATTTCAGGGCCAGTTTCGATGGCGAAATGTGCGTCCAGGCTATTGGCATATTCAGCTAATTGAAAACAGGCTTCCTGCATCAACTTAAAACGATCGTGAGCGGGATCATTGGGAATAACGCCAATATGAGTCGTGACAATGTTAGCATTTAATTCCTTTGCTAAATCAAGGACTTGTTTCGCTTCATCGATAATAGCTGGATACTTGCTACGATCATGGAGCATTAAATCGGTTACTAAACCGGAGATTTCAAGTCCTGAATCACGTACTTGAGATAAAAATAATCCAGTTTTTTCATTAGTCAAATGACGGGCAGTCAGTTGGCCATTCAGGGCGTGGATTTGAATCCCTTGAGCCCCGACTTCAACCGCTTTCTTTAAAGCGGTTTCGTAATCTGTTCTAAACGATTCTAACATCACGCCTATGGGAAATTTGTACATCTGATATCCTCCTAAAATTTTTTGTTTGTTGTTACCAGTGTAGCTCTTTTTGGTCTAGTATTTAAGATGGAAAGTTGCTGTCTCATAAGACAATCTTGCTATGATAACTAAAAAAAGCAAACTAATTAAGTAGTTTGCTTTCTAGCTATTTCAACCGATGGTAAGTAGCCAAAGTGCTTGCGATACATTTTAGCAAAATAAGAAGGATCATTAAACCCGCAAGCTAAGGCACAATCAGCTACTACAGCGTCTTTCTTTAATAAGAGAACTTGAGCACGGGTGCAACGAAAATGGTTGATAAATTCATTGACAGTCAATTCAGTGACTTCTTTAAAAATACGACAAAAATGAAATTTGCTGACACCAATGGCCAAGCAAATATCGTCGATTAAAATAACGTGCTGATAATGTTGACTGATGTAATCAATCCCCAGTTTAGTTAACTCAACTTTTGAATGACTGAGGACAGGCTGGGAGAGTGGCAAAGGCGAATAGTCCAGCTCACGAAACAATAAAGAAATCATTTCCAGACACATGCCTTGTAACATGGTTTTATAATGTGTTCTGTAGCCATCGAATTCAGCCATCATCCTTAAATAAAGAGCCAGGATTTCCGAGTGATTTATCTTAGTTTCGAAGTTGACTGACGTGTAGTCCAACTGATGTTGGTTAATAAAAGTTTCTTCTATAATTAAGCACCGATAGCGGCTAGTCTGTGTGATGGTTTTAAAGGTGTGCAGACAATTAGAATTAATTAAAATAATGTCCCCAGGCAAAGCGAGATACTCCTGACCATCAATTGAGATAACCATCTCACCTTCTTGAATGTAAAGCAATTCGATATTGGTGTGCCAATGAGGTAGCACTTCATTGTCGATTAAACAATTGTGAAGTAATAGAGGTAACTCAGGATCTGGGCAAAGATCGGTTTCGTAAAAAGCTGTTTCCATGGTTGGACTCCTTTACTTAAATCTTGCACATAGGTGACTAAAGAGATAAGTCTAGTATACAGGAATATAGCTGAAAATAAGCTTGTAAAAGGAAAAAAACTTAAAATAATTAATGGTGTCAATGATAAACCTATTATCTCTAGAGAGGACATCGAATGAAGAATAAAATCGTGACACGGATTAAGCAATTTGTGATTAGTTAATATCAACAAAAAAAGAACAGCAATTCTAAGGATTTTCATGTAAAATGGAAGGGATGAATAGTTGTTTTTTCAGAATATCAACTAACCATGTTAGAATTTACTGGACCATTTCGAATGGCTAACAGCTGGATAGCAGAAGGTATAGACATCATGTTAATAATCAACCTATAGTTCCATTGAATTATTTAGTAGGAACTATGTAGCAAAATGTTTTAGGAGGTAGTGAGTGTGAGCGTTAGTAAATATTTAGAAATTCCCAAGATGGACAGTCGCTTTCCCTTTCGTTGTTTTATCGATTATGGTAAAGGGCTGGTCTATCCTCACTGGCATAAAGAGATAGAAATTATTTATGTGATTAAGGGGACGATTAAAATTGGGGTTAACGATGAGCTGATTACCGTTAATGAAGGCCAGATTTATTTCTTTGACAGTGGCGCCACCCATTATTTTTTGGCCACGCCAGAAAGTGAACGGTTGGTTTACCAGTTTGATAGTAAGATGTTTAATGAAGGTATTGAAACCATGGAAAATGGGCAACCCCTCAAGGAAATTTTCGCCAGTCGGGAAAACTGGAGCCTGAACTGGCCCCGAGAAATTGAGGTCGCGATGTGCCAACACTTGCAAAAACTTTACGACGAAACACTAAGTAGAGAAGCAGGGTATGTTTTTGCGGCACAACAACATCTTTACGGCATTTTAGTGTTACTTTCAAGAAAAGTTCCTGAAAAGTCACATTTGATGAAAAAAGCTTTAAATGATGACTCCATGAAAAATAAAGAGACTTTAGAACGAATGGATAAAGTGTTTGCTTTAATTGAAGCTAATTATAATCAGGGGATTACCTTGGAAGAAGTGGCCAAATATGTTGGCTTTAGTCCTCACTACTTTACTCGTTTTTTTAAGAAGAACACAGGAACGACCTTTGTTGGTTTTCTAACTGAGTATCGCATTAACATGGCTAAATCGATTTTGGGAACCGAAGAGATGCCCATGATTGAGGTTGCAGAAAGGTCAGGATTTAACAGTGTTAAAACCTTTCACCATGTCTTTAAAGAAAACGTAGGCATGTCCCCGTTAAAGTATCAAAAGTCAATATTCGGGAATTAGTCCGTAAGTCTTGGGAAGAAATCCTTTACATTATTTTGTATAGTAGTGGTATCAACAAATACAAAAATGATGTGGAGGATTTTTTTATGACGTTAAAAGTAGGAATTATTGGATGTGGTGGTATTGCCAATGGCAAACACATGCCAGCTTTAAAGCAAGTTAAAGAGGTAGAAATGGTGGCTTTCTGTGATATTATTGGTGAGCGTGCTGAAAAAGCCAAGGAAGAGTTTGGCTCTGCAGAATCTAAAACATATACGGACTATAAAGAACTATTAAAAGACGATTCAATCGATGTGATTCACGTTTGTACACCAAATATTTCTCATTCATTTATTTCAATCGATGCGATGGAAGCGAAAAAACATGTCATGTGTGAAAAACCAATGGCTAAAACGTCAGCAGAAGCCAGGGCGATGATTGAGGCGTCAAAACGCACAGGAATGAAATTAACGATTGGCTATCAAAATCGTTTCCGCACAGATTCTCAATATTTGCACCAAGTGTGTGAAGCTAATGAATTAGGTGAGATTTACTTAGGGAAAGCTCATGCGATTCGTCGTCGTGCCGTTCCAACGTGGGGCGTATTCTTAGATGAAGAAGCACAAGGCGGTGGCCCATTAATTGATATCGGGACTCATGCTCTTGACTTAACTCTATGGATGATGGATAACTATAAACCTAAGTATGTCGTTGGAAATGCTTATCATAAATTATCTCAAACTAAAAATGCAGCCAATGCTTGGGGACCTTGGGATCCAGAAAAATTCACAGTTGAAGATTCTGCTTTTGGTTTTGTCACAATGGAAAATGGTGCAACAATCTTCCTAGAAGCTAGCTGGGCCCTTAACACCTTAGATGTTTCTGAGGCAACAACAACCTTGTCAGGTACTAAAGGTGGGGCAGGCATGAAAGATGGCTTGCAGATCAACGGTGAAGACCGCGGTTTATTATACGAGAAGAAAATCGATACAGAGGCAGCTGGTGTAGCTTTCTACGAAGGCGCAACAAACAGTCCAGAAGTACTTGAAGCCCAACAGTGGATCAATGCCATTATAAATGACACAGATCCTGTTGTTTTACCAGAACAAGCTCTAGTGGTGACAGAAATTTTAGAAGCGATGTACAAATCGTCTGAAACAGGCGAACCAGTATTCTTAAACAAATAACCTTGAGGTGATACGAAATGGCGAAGATTAGTTTACAATTATGGAGCATTCAAGAAGAATGCGCCAAAGATTTTTTAGGAACATTAACAAAAGTCAAAGAGTTCGGTTATGATGGGGTGGAATTTGCTGGTTATTACGAGACAGAAGCAGCCACATTAAAAGCACATTTAGATGAAATCGGTTTGGAAGTCTCTGGTTCCCATGTTCAATCGGAAAAATTGGTCAATGATTTAGAGAATACCATTGCTTATGAAAAAGCCTTAGGTAATACACATGTCATCATTCCTTGGGAACAAGGGGAGACATTAGCCGATTGGCAAGAACACTTTGCAAAATTTGCTACTATTCAAAAGCGTTTGGAAGAAGAAGGCTTAGTTCTTGGGTATCATAATCACGCCCATGAATTTACTCAGGTACCGGATGTTAACGTGCTGGAGGCAATGATTGAAGCCGTACCAGGGATTAAATTAGAAGTTGATACGTACTGGGTGGAATTTGCCGGTGAAATTGCGATTAAATGGATGTCTAAAAATAAAGAGGCCATTAAATGGTTGCATATCAAAGAAATGCGCCGAGACGGTGATGTTATTGAAAGTACTGAAATTGGCACGGGGATTTTACCAATTAGAAGTTTCGTGGAATTTGCCAAGGAAAATCAGATTGAGTGGCTGGTAGTTGAACAAGAAGCTTTTCAGGAGTATGAACCGATTGAAAGTGCGAAAATCAATGTCACAAACTTGCGTAAAATTGTCGAAGAGGTATTTTAGATGATTAACGTAACCGCTTGGAATGAGTATCGACATGAATTAGAAAGTGAAGAAGTTCGTGCCGTTTATCCTAATGGGATTCACGGGCAACTTCAATCCTTTTTAGAGGAAGAGTTTACCGTTCAGACAGCGACCTTGGATCAGCCAGAACATGGCTTAACGGAAGATGTTCTCGGTAATACTGATGTGTTGGTTTGGTGGGGGCACATGGCTCATCAAGAAGTTAGCGATGACATCGTCAATAAAGTCCATCAACGGGTCCTAGAAGGTATGGGATTAATCGTCTTACATTCGGCTCACATGTCTAAAATATTTATGAAATTAATGGGCACAAGCTGTGATCTTAAATGGCGAGAAGCCGATGAAACTTGCCGCATGTGGAGTGTCAATCCCAGTCATCCGATTGTGGAAGGAATTGGGGAATACATCGAACTGGAACGTGAAGAGATGTACGGCGAACACTTTGATATTCCAGCACCGGATGAGCTGATTTTCATTAACTGGTATGAAGGGGGCGAAGTTTTCCGTGGTGGTTGTACGTATCGTCGTGGTAACGGGAAGATATTTTATTTCCAACCAGGGCATGAAACTTATCCATCATACTATCATAAAGATGTCCAACGAGTCATAAAAAACGCGGTTCGCTGGGCAAACCCAACGGCTAATACTTATCCAGCCTATGGCAACCACCAACCTTTAAACAGCATTAAACCAAAATAAAAAAATAGCTGATTTGCTTTAGCTTAAGGTTGAGGTAGAATCAAGCTTTTCAAAGGAGCTATCACCATGAAACTAGGCGTATTTACACCCTTATTCAATAACTTGAACTTTGATGAAATGATCGAAAAAGTGTCGGCAGCAGGTTTACAAACTGTGGAAATTGGTACAGGAGGTTCACCCGGTACAGCTCACTGTGATATCGATGGCTTACTAGCTAGTGAAGAAGCACGCAAAGAATATGCTGACAAATTAGAGGCAAAAGGATTAACAGTCAGTGCTTTTAGTTGTCATCACAACCCGATTTCACCTGATCCGGCTGTTGCGAAGGAAGCGGATGAACTATTACGTAAAACCATCAAGCTAGCCTCGTTAATGAATGTACCAGTCGTCAATTGTTTCTCTGGTGTCAGTGGTGGTAATGCTACTGATACAGCGGTTAACTGGCCAGTCTTACCTTGGCCAACAGAGTATAACGACAGTTATGAATGGCAGTGGGAACATAAGTTAATTCCTTACTGGAAAGAAATTAACGACATTGCTGTTGCAGCAGATGTCAAAATTGGCATTGAATTACATGGTGGCTTTTTGTGCCACACGCCTTACACCATGTTGAAATTACGTGAAGCAACTGGGCCAGCTATTGGGTGTAACTTAGATCCGTCACACTTGTGGTGGCAAGGAATTGATCCAGTTGGTGCAATTAAAATTCTTGGAAAAGCAGGTGCAATTCACCATTTCCATGCAAAAGATACATACTTAGATCAAGATAATATCAACATGTATGGACTAACTGATATGCAGCCATACGGCAACGTTCAAACAAGAGCCTGGACCTTCCGTTCAGTTGGATGTGGACACAGCTTGCAAGACTGGTCCGATATGATTAGCGCATTGCGTTTATATGGTTATGATTATGTTTTAAGTATTGAACATGAGGATCCAATCATGTCAATTGACGAAGGCTTTAATCGTGCCGTTACTAACTTAAAATCAATCATGATTAACGACATGCCAACCGACATGTGGTGGGCATAAAAAGATTGTCCTGTCTGTTGTAAAAAGTTTAATAAGCCATTCCCTAATTGCTTGTAAATAAAAATCTTAGTCCTCAAGCAGTTGCTTCGAGGACTATCCTAATAATCCATAAAGGAGACAATAGTTGTGAAACCAATAAATTTTGTAGTAGTCGGTTTTGGCGGTATGGGCGGGTACCATGCTCGTGGTTTAATCGGTGAAAATCAATTCGTGAATACCTATGGTACTTATGATATCGATCAGAAAAGACAAGAGGCAGCAAAAGAAGAAGGCTTTAAGGTCTATAGCTCCTTCGAATCAGTTCTAGCTGACGAAGCGGTCGAGGCCGTTTTAGTGGCTACCCCGAACGATTCTCATAAACAATTAGTAATCGATGCCTTAAGAGCAGGCAAGCATGTGGTGTGTGAAAAACCAGTGATGATGTCGGTGGCTGAGTTTGATGAGGTCGTTAAAGTATCAGAAGAAACTGGAAAGGTTTTTATGACACACCAGAATCGTCGCTGGGATTCTGATTTCTTGATCATTCGCGATTTGTATAAAAGTGAAGAAATTGGCTCCTTGTTCCAAATTGAGTCCAGGGTCCATGGCGCCAATGGCATTCCAGGTGACTGGCGTCATTTAAAAGTTCATGGAGGTGGCATGCTTTTAGACTGGGGTGTCCATCTATTGGACCAATTACTATTTATGGTTGACAGCCCCATTAAAAGTGTTTCAGCTGACCTTAGCTACGTCTTAGGTGACGATTGTGACGATGGCTTTATGACTTACATTATTTTTGAAAATGGTGTTCGTGCCCATATTGAAGTCGGCACAAGTAATTTTATTAAACTACCTCGCTGGTATGTCAAAGGCTATAAAGGCACCGGGATTATTAATGACTGGGATCTTTCAGGAGAATTAGTCTTGCAAAGAGAGACAGATGTTAAACACGAACCAACACCGATTCAAGCGGGTCAAGGGTTAACCAAGACAATGGCCCCCCCTTCGGAAGAGATGACCGAGCGTCGTGAATTGCCAAAAGTTACGGCGGAATTTGATTCATTTTACGATAACTTTTATCAAGTGGTCCGTGAGAGTGCTGAAGCAGTTGTCAAGAACCCTGAAGTACGTGATTGTCTAGTCTTAATTGAAACGATTTTTAAAGCGGCCGAAACTGGCGAAACCATCAAAATGAACTAAGAAATAAAGCAGTCATCCCTTAATCTAGGGGTGACTGCTTTATTTTTATCATAGAATTTCAAAACGAATTATGAGGGAGAGTGGTCTAATTATAAGAAAAATGAGCAAAAAGAATGATAAAAGAAGTCTCTCCAATTGATTGTCTGGTTGCCGATATATTTTTAGTGGTTACCTTGTTCCAAATAACTCATGTCATTGATACTTATGACGTCGAATTTCCCCGCTGAGTAACGGACTTTTGAGACGCTACCATTTTGAAGTTTAGGGAAAACTACTTCACCAGAAACTAAAGACAGGAAGTGGGCAATCGTTAACCCGTGTGCTACAACCAAGACTTCCCCGGCTTCTTTTTCAGCAATAGCGGTCATCCCAGTCAAAATCCGTTCTTTAATGACCTCATAAGGTTCCGCCCAGTTTCGTTCGTCTAAATCAAGAATTGCTCCTGCTATTTCTTCATAGGAAAGAGGTAAAGCTAATAGTTCCTTAGCATTTTTAAAGCCAGAACGTTCTGCCATCAATTGAAACCAAGTGGATTCCAGTTCGCCTTCAAAACTTCCGAAACTCCATTCTCTAATACGAGGATCGGTGTAGTGATGGATGCCTTGGGGTTGTTTCTCTAAGATTAAACGAGTGGTCTCTTGAGCGCGGCCGCTATCACTGGAATAAGCTACCGTGAAGGGAATCTCCTTAAGGCCTTTACTGAGAGACCTGATACCTTGGCGGCCTTCTGGTGTTAAGGGGGCATCAGACCATCCTTGAACTCGTTCTGTTGCGTTCAACATGGTTTGTCCATGTCTCGTGATATATAAAACTGTCTCAGAAGTCATTTAATTCTCCTATCTTTTGTTTGTTATCTGACTGTTATTGCAAAAACCTTCCCTATAACTATAGCATAATAAGGAAAGATTTCTAACTGTTTTAGCAGGAAGTGGCAAAGTGGTCAAATTTTTGAGAGAAAGCAGATGTGCCAAACCGATTTTTCTAAAGATTAAAAATTGTTAAAATATTAAAAAGCTATTGATTTTTAATAAGACGTCATATATAGTGTGTTTAGCGAGAATAATACGTCTTATTTGAGAATGGAGAGTTATTAATGATCAAAAACGTGTATCAATTTCATGAAGGAAAGGCTGATATGAAAGCAATTCTTGGTGGTAAAGGGGCTAATTTAGCAGAGATGGTTAATCTTGGTTTACCAGTTCCACCAGGATTTACTATTAGTACAGATGCTTGTATGACTTATCTTAATCATCAAGAACAATTATCACAGGAGTTGAAGGAAGAAATCTTGAATGGCTTAAGACTTTTAGAAAACAGACATGGCAAAAAACTGAATGATGAGATTGATCCCTTATTGGTTTCAGTTCGCAGTGGCTCAGTCTTTTCAATGCCTGGTATGATGGATACCATCTTGAATCTTGGGCTTAATGATCAAACGGTGGAAAGTCTTGGGCGAAAAACAGGGGATCAGCGTTTTGCTTATGATTGTTATCGACGGTTGTTGCAGATGTTTGGTGATGTGGTTTTTGGTATTGATAAAAATCGTTTTGAACAATATTTAGCATATTTGAAGGATCAGTATGACTATCAATCCGATACAGAGCTGACAGCGGAAGACTTGAAGCAGGTGGTTAAAGCCTACCAAGATATTTATCGGGAAACGATTCATCAGGAATTTCCACAAGACCCCTTGGAGCAGCTCTTTTTAGCTATCGAAGCGGTTTTTAGGTCATGGAATAATCATCGGGCGATTGTTTATCGCAATTTGAATAATTTGCCTCATGATTTAGGGACGGCTGTTAACATTCAGTCGATGGTTTTTGGCAATAGTGGTCAGGAAAGCGGAACAGGGGTGGCGTTTACACGAAATCCAGCTACAGGTGATCGGCAAC
The DNA here is from genome assembly GCF_963518325.1 of uncultured Vagococcus sp. Taxonomy (NCBI): domain Bacteria; kingdom Bacillati; phylum Bacillota; class Bacilli; order Lactobacillales; family Enterococcaceae; genus Vagococcus; species uncultured Vagococcus sp. Next base: position 28,271 of record NZ_CAUQJB010000038.1, read on the forward strand.
TTTTTGGAGAATTTTTATTGAATGCTCAAGGAGAGGATGTCGTAGCTGGAATTAGGACTCCAGAACCGATTAATCAATTAGCAGAGCGTTTGCCGAAAGTTTTTCACGAGTTTAAAAAGACCGCCAGCTTATTGGAAAACCACTACAGTGAGATGCAGGACATCGAATTTACTGTTGAAGATGGCACCTTGTATTTTCTGCAAACCCGCAATGGCAAACGAACACCACGAGCTGCTTTTCAGATAGCCTATGATATGGTAATGGAAGGCCTGATTACGAAAGAGGAAGCACTCTTAAGATTGAATCCAACCATGATTGACCAACTGATCCACCCAGTTTTTACGTTAGAGGGTTTGCAAAAGGCACAAGAAATTGGTCGTGGATTACCTGCAAGTCCAGGTGCAGCAACAGGAATGGTTGTTTTTGATACTCAGCGGGCAAAAGCGTTGGTTGACGATGGCCATAATGTTATTTTAGTGCGACAAGAAACGTCACCAGAAGATGTGGAGGCTATGAGTATTAGTGAAGCGATTGTAACCAGTCGTGGTGGTATGACATCTCATGCGGCAGTTGTTGCTCGAGGGATGGGCACTTGTTGTGTAGCTGGTTGTGGTGATTTGGAAGTCAATGAGACGGTTCGCAGGATTCGTTATCAAGGTGGCACGATTAAGGAAGGGGACATCATCTCGGTAGATGGCAGTCTTGGTATTATATACTTGGGCCAGATTGCCACTGAGAGCAATGAAGAAAGTCAAGTATTTCAAAAGATTATGAACTGGGCCGATGAGGTTGCTGTCATGAAAGTTCGAGCGAATGCAGAAACCCCACAGGAAATTAGAGCAGCATTTAATTTTGGCGCTACAGGCATTGGGTTGGCGCGTACGGAGCATATGTTTTTTGAAGGCCCACGTCTAAAAGCCATGCGTCAATTAATCTTAGCTGAAAATATGCAGCAACGAGTTGACCCTTTACAGATGTTACTGAAGACGCAAACTGAGGACTTTCAGTCGATATTTGAAGTGACGAGGGAGCGAGGAATCGTGATTCGTTTATTGGACCCGCCCTTGCATGAGTTTTTGCCTCATTCTCTCAAAGAAGAGTGTGAACTGGCGAGCGAACTTGATATGGATGTTAGCATGCTACAAAGCAGAATCAGAGAATTGCATGAGACTAATCCGATGTTGGGCCACCGTGGTTGTCGTTTGGGAATAACCTTTCCTGATATCTATGAGATGCAGGTCAAAGCAATTATCCGCAGTAGCTGTCAGCTAGCGAAAGAGGGAATTAAGGTGGAACCAGAAATCATGATTCCATTAGTCGGTGTTAAGGAAGAGCTCGTACGTTTGCAAGAGATGCTAGTCAAGGTGATTGAAGAGGTCTTAGCAGAAGAACAGGTGAGCATTAGTTATACCATTGGTACGATGATTGAATTGCCAAGAGCGTGCTTGATTGCGGATCAATTAGCAGAACGAGTCGATTTTTTCAGTTTTGGAACCAATGATTTAACTCAAATGACCTACGGCTATTCACGAGATGATGCAGGTAAATTTATTACTCACTATCAGCGGGAAGGTGTTTTGCCAATTGATCCTTTCCAACAAGTTGATGTGGAAGGGGTTGGTCAATTGATGAGAATGGCTATGGAAAAAGGGCGTCAAAGCAAACCTGATTTAAAAATCGGCGTGTGTGGTGAAGTGGGGGGAGATCCTGAATCAATTGCATTCTTTCAAGCAATCGGGTTAAATTATATTTCGTGTTCAGCCTATCGCGTACCAATTGCGCGATTAGCAGTTGCTCAAGCGGCCATTAAGGCAAACAATCAGTAGAAAGAAGCAATTATATGAGCAAAAGATATTGTCTCAAAGAAAGCCACGGGGATTGCCTAAAAGTTTTATGACTCTTTTATATTCTTTAAAACTTTCCAATGAACCCTATTGTAATTAAATGAGACGTCTTATATAATGAGTATATTAACTAATAAGACGAGGGATTGACATGGAGCTATCAGAAAGACAGAAAAAAATTATTAAGATAGTCAAGGAAAATGAACCAATTAGTGGCGATAAGATTGCGGAACAGCTGGGGTTAACTAAGCCAACCCTGCGGAGTGATTTGTCACTTTTGACTATGACAGGAATACTTGATGCTCGACCAAGAGTAGGTTATATTTACTCTGGTCAAACCATCGAACCTCTTCTCTACGAAGAATTGTTTCATTTAAAAGTTCAGGAAATCATGGTTCCACCAGTCTTTATTAAACAAGGGACATCTATTCAAGATGCCATAACGGATTTATTTATGCACAACACAGGCAGCCTTTACGTAATCGATGATGAAGGGGATTTTGTCGGATTATTGTCTCGTAAGGATTTATTGCGAGCAACCGTTAATAATAGCCATATTAGCCAAACTCCTGTTGCTATGATAATGACTCGGGTCCCTAATATTATCACGATTACATCAAAAGAGCGCATTATTGATGCTGGATATTTGATTATTCATCAGCAAGTTGATTCCTTGCCTGTAGTGGAAGAAGAAGGTAGTTCAAAAGTGATTGGCAAGGTGTCAAAAAGCAAGTTATTGAGCCATTTTGTGGCAGCGGGTTACGAAGTGGAAAAAAATAAAGAAGAGTAAAAGAGGAATGAAAAAATGACCAAAGCAAACTTATTTATTGTCTCAGACTCTGTCGGCGAGACTGCCCAAAAAGTTATTTCAGCTGTAATGGCACAATTTCCAGATATTGATGAAACAGACATTCGTCGTTTTCCCTTTATCAATAATGAAGCCGATTTAACCAAGATTTTAGCTGATGCCCTAAAGGAACGAGCTGTTGTTGTGGCAACACTTGTTAGCCGTGATTTAGTCAAGGTTTTAGAAGAGTTCTCAGAACGGACAGGTTTAGATTATGTTGATTATATGACACCGTTGACAGAATTAATTCAAGGTAAGACTGGTGTTATTCCCAAAGAAGAGCCAGGAGCTTTGCACAAGTTAAATCAAGAATATTTTAATCGGGTAGCAGCTATCGAATTTGCCATTAAATACGATGATGGCAAGGATTCCCGAGGTTTTAAGCAATCAGACTTTGTGATTTTAGGTGTCTCGCGTACATCAAAGACACCACTAAGCATGTATCTAGCCAATAAAAGTTACAAGGTATCTAACTTGCCTTTAATACCTGAAGTTCCCTTACCAGAGGAACTTTTGGAGATTTCCTCTGAGCGGATTATTGGCTTAACGGCAGATCCTGAGCGGATTTTAACAATTAGGCAATCCCGCCTGAATGGTTTAGGGTTAAGTGGAGAGTCTAAATATGCAAATATTGAACGGATTAAAGAAGAAGTTCAATATGCGGAAGATGTTTTCAAAAAATTGAGCGCTCAAGTGGTAGTCGTGGATGATAAAGCTGTGGAAGAAACGGCAGCTATCATTGAAGGCTTTCGTCGTAGTTAGTAATATTTAAGAGTTAAGGGGATATTCCATAATGTATAGCTAATTTGTAGAGAATTCTACTGTAAAAAACCTGATTAACTTTGAACGTAGCAAAAGTTAATCAGGTTTTTTTTGTGCTTCAGCTACTTTTCGCTTGATTTCCACCATCACATCATCACTTAAAATATCCAGACCAATAGAAGAAAGGACATATTTTGCCGCCTCATTTTTATCCCAAATTTCCTCTGTTGGGGTGGGGAAAAGGGCATGTGTATACCAGGTAACTAGGAGTAAAATAACTACTTCTGCGATTTGTTTTGGATAAGGTACATTGATTGAACCATCTTGATTACCGGTAATAATCATCTGTTCAACGTAAGGAACTAGAATTTTGTTATTATTATTGACATGCATCAAAAATAGTTTGGGATTGTCCAGCAAGGGAAAACTGGCAGTAAAGTTAGTCAGAGATTCATCATTGGAAATCCCTTCTAAAAATAGATGCTGTAGTTTTTCTAATCCGTTTAGATCTTGCCGTTGAATGATGACATCGATGTATTTAGGATTCAGGACTAGACGTTTTACAACGGCATCAACAATCTCATCTTTCGAGTTAAAATGGTGATAAATTGCTCCTCGCGTCAAGCCATCTAATTCGTTGACGATATCTTGAATACTAGTTTTTTCATAGCCTTTCTGGATAAAAAGATGGGCAGCCGCATTTAGAATGTCGTTAATAGTATCTTCCGAATTATAACGTTGAGTCATAGGTGATCTCCTTTACGTAATGAGTGTTTGTTATTAGTATACTATGAATGAAAGAGAAGTGTGCAGAAAACAGCCTCATCTGACGTTACTTTAATGAGAGAATAGGATGAAAAAATACCATAATGTTATTAAATGGTAGGAATTGTGCTATAATCAAACGATATTAAAGGGATAAGGGAAGACAAACAAATGAAAAAAGAGCAACATTACGGACTAATGACAGCTATTACCATGATTGTGGGGATTTGTATTGGTTCAGGTATTTTTTTTAAAGCAGATGATATTTTAAGGATGACTGGAGGAAGTGTCCTTCTTGGCGTTCTCGTCTTATGTATCGGTGCATTCAGTATTATTTTTGGTAGTATTAGTTTAACAGAACTATCGATTAGAACCGATAAAAGCGGTGGCTTAGTCGGTTATTTTGAAGCATTTATTTCACCTAAGATGGCCAGTGCTTTTGGTTGGTTTCAAACGTTTTTGTACTTTCCAACAATTAATGTGGTAGTTGCCTGGGCCGCAGGTATTTATACGTTGATCATCTTGGGATTACCTAATATATTAGAATGGCAGATCCTAATAGGCGTGATCTATCTGTTGATTATTTATGGTATGAATTTTATCTCACTGAGGTTAGGTGGCTATTTTCAAGTAATCTCAACTTATGTTAAATTGGTTCCCTTAATCGGAATTGCAGTAATTGGTTTCTTTTGGACTAAAGGGCATCCAGACATACCCGCTAATTTAACAGCTGTTCCTCTGACCAATGTCGGCTGGGGCTGGTTAGCAGCATTAGCTCCAGTTGCTTTTTCATATGATGGTTGGCCGATTTCAACGAGTATTACCAATGAAATTAAAAATCCTAAACGAACGATGCCTTTAGCCTTAACCATAGGCCCTCTGATTGTTTTAGCGGTTTACGTGACTTATTTCTTAGGCATGAACAAACTACTTGGCTCAGAGTACATTTTAGCTGCTGGTGACCAAGCGGTTTATGCTGTGGGAGAATGGTTATTGGGGCCAAGTGGCGGAACAATCATTACCTTATTTGTGATCGTCTCTGTCCTTGGTGTTACTAATGGTGTCACATTGGGGAATTTAAGGATGCCTCAGGCGTTAGCCAGCAAAGGGATGATACCTCAGTCCGAGAAAATTGCTAAGATGGATTTAAAGAAACAGTTGTCTTTTGCGTCATTTAGAGTGTCTCTGGCCTGTTCTTTATTTTGGATGGCGATTCATTATTTGACTCAAAAAACTGGCATTTTAGCTGGGGGAGATATTAGTGAGATAGCGATTGTTTTTGGTTACATGTGCTACCCTATTTTGTACGTGAAAATCATTCAAATGAAACGCAAAGGTGAGATAAAAAGCACTTTTAAAGGATTGATAGCACCTGTTTTCGGTATTTTAGGAAGTCTGGTGATTGTTGTAGGAGGAATTATTTCCAACTATACTTACGTGCCTATCTTTATCTTGATTTGTTTTTTATTTTGCTTAGCAGGTTATCTTTACTACGAGAAAAAAGTTCAACTAAAATAAGAAAAACCTCACCACTTAGTAGTTAGCTAAGTTGGTGAGGTTTTTTAGATTAGTCATCCTCGCTAGGACGAGGAAATTCTGATTCTGGTTCGTTAAAATTGGCACCATCATATCCTGGCCCACTGAAAGGGAAATCACGAGGATCAAAATTTGGTGGAAAAGGAGCCTCAGGATGTGGTCTGCCACCACGGTGACCACCAAAACCAGCCATTGTTCGAGGATCAAAATGTCCAGGTCTGCCACGACGGCCAAAACCACGACGAGTATCTTGAGGGATTTCTTTTTCCAACTCGACAATCAGCTTCGTCATTGTTTGACCAAACTGTTGTTGCTCAAGTTCGGTTAAATGATCAAAAATAGAGGTTTCAGTTTGTGGTTCAGCTAATTCATCAGCTGCTTTCTTACCGGCATCAGTTAAGGTGATGGTCATAATCCGACGATCTTCCTCAGCAGGCTTGCGGGTAATAAAGCCGGCATTTTCCAATTTTCCTAATAGTTCTCCTAGAGATTGAGGGCGCATATCCAGCAAGAATGATAATTCTTTTTGGGTGATAACAGGTTGGAGTTTTAGTAAGGATAAAACGCGGCCTTGTCCTTTATGGGGATTACTGGCTGGACCACGACCTTGGCGATTTTTTTGGAAGTGGCGGTGCAATAACGACTCTAGTGTAATAAAACGTTCGACTAATTCTTCATTTGTAAAAGTTTCTTGAGACATATAATTTCCTCCTTGATGTTAGAAAGTCACACTTAGTTAACGTAAAAAGTGTGTTTACGATTAGCTACCTTCAAACGCGTTTTGAAGAAAGCTAATATTATTAATCAGGTACCTGTCTATCCGTTATTATAAAGGTACCTGATTAATTTGTCAAGAAGTTTAATCAGCAGTAAAAAGGGGGAAGATGGTTACTGAAATTTATTTAACTCTTTTTTAGAAGCCATTAATAGAAGAACTCTGCAGAGGGGAAGACATAAACTGAGGAGCAAAGCAGGTAATTATCGAAATAGCCTTGACAAATTAGACAGGTACCTTTACAATTCAATTCAGTAAGGTACCTGTCTAATTACCTGATAATTTGGCAATGGCTAAGTTATCTGAAATGAGTGATGAAGAATGATGAAATTAGTTAAACATGTGTCGAAAGGGGCGGTTGTGTCTGCCTTAGTATTTTTAGTGATTCAAGTGGGCTGTACCTTGTATTTGCCCTATTTAACAGCGAAGATGGTAAATCAAGGAATTCTTCAAGGGGATATTGGGTTTATCTGGAGCCAAGGGCGCTTAATGCTTGGCTTAACGGCAGTCAGTTTAATAGCAGCTTATCTAAATACGGTGATTGCGGCCAAAGTCTCTTTTAATTTTGGCAATCGATTACGTGAGCTAATGTATCAAAAAGTACTGAGCTTCTCAAAGGAAGACTATGACCATTTTGGGACTTCCACATTAATTACCCGTAATATTACCGATGTCAGTCAAGTTCAAAATTTATTGTCAATGTTTTTAAAATTTTTAGTATTAGCTCCTTTGTACTTAATTGGCGGAATAACTTTAACGTATATGCTAAGTCCAAAACTTGCCTTTATTTTTATAGCGGTCTTACCGTTTCTTTTTGTAGCGGCAATCGTTGTTCATAAGATTGCCAACCCGCTTTATGAAAAGATGCAGAGAACAATCGATCGCTTAAATGGGATATTCCGTGAAGGTCTCACAGGAGTGAAAGTCATTCGGGCATTTAACCAGGAGAAGTTAGAGGAACAAAAATATCAGGAAAGCAATGAAGCCTATCAAACATACTCAATTAAAGCCGGGACGATTATGAGCGCATTTATCCCTTTCATTAGCTTATTAATGAATGTGACAACGCTGGTGGTACTTTGGGTTGGCAGTCATGATGTTGTCAATGGTATCAGTGAAATCGGGTCAATTATGGCCGTTTTAACTTATTCTGGCCAAATTTTAATGGGCTTTGGAATCTTGACAAGTGTTATTTTGGCAGTACCAAAGGGCCAAGTATCTGCCAAGCGACTAAATAATGTGCTTCAAATGCCTAATGAGGTGGCTGAAAAAAAGGACGCTATTGACCAAGATGTTTCGGAGGGGCTAGTGTTGGACAAGGTTAATTTTAGTTACCCTGGGGCGTCAAAAGGAGTTCTCGAGCAAGTTAGTTTAAAGGTGCAAGCGGGTCAAACTCTAGCGATTATTGGAGGGACAGGCGGTGGCAAATCCACCTTGCTAAATCTGTTGAATCGTCAATATGAACCAACTAATGGCATGATATATTGGCAGAAGCAAGTGTTGTCCACCTTAGAAAAATATCGCTTAAATGAGCTGATGAGTATCACCCCTCAAAAAGCCACGTTGTTTAGAGGCACGATTCGTTCTAATTTATTGTTAGCTAATGAGAAAGCAAGTGATGCTGAGTTGTGGCAGGTTTTGGCCTTAGCTCAGGCTAATGAATTTGTTTTACAGTTGCCAAAGGGGTTAGATAGCCAAGTTGAAGCTGGAGGGGATAATTTTTCTGGAGGCCAAAAACAAAGACTATGTATTGCTCGCACACTTTTAAAAGAGGCTGAAGTTTATCTCTTTGATGATTCATTCTCAGCCTTGGATTTTAAAACAGATCGGGCCATTCGGCATAGTTTAAAAGTGAAGTTGGCCAATAAACTAACGGTTATTGTGGCTCAACGCATTAACACCATTATCGAAGCAGATGTGATTGTGGTTCTCGACCAAGGGAAAGTCGTCGGAACAGGGACTCATCAGGCCTTACTGGCAACGAATAAAGTCTATCAAGAAATAGTCAAATCACAACAAGAAGAGGTGGCAGCATGAACAAAGTAAAAGAGACAGCCAAAGCCAAGGATATTAGTGTAACATTGAAACGGTTATTAAGTTATTTGAAAGGCAGTCGTTACCTATTAATCCTTGCGTTGAGCTTGGCTATTATTGGGACATTATGTCAAGTGTTAATGCCGAAGATGTTAGGGAACAGCACGACACTTATTTTTAATAGTTTAGGAAATCCTGTTTTTTCATTTACGCCTTTATTACGGCAGTTATTATTGGTTGGTAGCTTAATGGTAGGGGTCTTTCTGACAACGTTTGCTCATCAGCGGCTAATGTTAGTCATTAGTCAACGGGTGATAGTTAAATTACGCAGTCAGTTAAAAGCAAAAATGAATCGTTTGCCTGTTAGTTTCCTGGAACAACAAGCAAAAGGTAAATTGATGTCGATTGCTGTCAACGATTTAGAAAATATTGTTAACACACTACAGTCGGGTTTAACGGAGATGATTGGCAGTTTTGTGATGCTAATTGGTGTGTTTTTCTTTATGCTGACAATTAGCTGGCAGTTAACCGTAGTGGCGGTATTATTGATTCCTGCAAGTTTGCTTGTGATGAAAGGGCTGACCCCTCATACTCAAAAACACAATCAAACTTACTTAGCAAAACAAGGGGATTTAAATACCCACATTGAAGAAACTTATCAGGGATTTGCCTTACTTAAAAGTTACAATCATGAGGAAGCGGAATTGGCAACTTTTAGAACAACCAACAACCAAATGGCCGTTGCTGGCTGGAAAGCTCAAAGTTTTGGCGGGAGTATGATGCCAACTTTGTTGAGTTTGCAAAATGTGGTTTATATTCTAATTGCGGTTTTAGGCGGGCTGAAAGTCATGAGTGGGACTATAACCATTGGTGATATGCAAGCTTTTCTACAATATTCAGGTGAGTTTTCTCATCCATTGATTCAAACTGGCCAAATTTGGAATGATTTATTGTCAGCGACGGCTTCGGCTAAACGGGTTTTTGCTATTTTAGATGAGACGGAAGTTCCCGATCAGCCAGCTTACTTGGCGGCCAAAGAAAGTCAAGCCAAGGTTGAATTTGAAGACGTAACGTTTGGCTATGATCAACCTTTACTTAAGGGGTTCAATTTAGCCGTTACTCCCGGGGAGACGGTTGCCATTGTCGGGCATACAGGGGCTGGGAAATCCACTTTAATTAATTTATTGGAGCGCTTTTATGAGTTGCAAGGTGGGGTCATTCGAATAGATGGTGTCGATACTCGTCAATTAAGTTACCAGGATTTACGACAACGCTTAGGCATGGTTCTTCAGGATACGTGGTTGTTTTCTGGCACAATTCTAGAAAATTTGCAGTATGGCAATAATCAAGCTAGTTTTGAAGAGCTAAAGCAATCAGCGAAAGCCGCTTATGCAGATGAGTTCATACAAATGTTACCTGACGGTTATCAAACCATCCTTAATGAGGAAGTCAATAATTTATCTCAGGGACAAAAACAATTAATCACGATTGCTCGGGCATTTGTCGCTAATCCGGAAATACTGATTTTAGATGAAGCAACATCTAATGTAGACAGTCGGACAGAGCTACTAATCCAAAAAGGCATGAAGGAACTGACGAAAGGACGAACTAGTTTTGTGGTGGCTCATCGTCTTTCAACGATTTACGATGCAGATCGAATTTTAGTCATGAAAGAAGGGCAGATTGTTGAAATGGGCAGCCATCAAGAGTTGCTTATTCAAAATGGCGAATACGCTGATATTTATTACAGTCAATTTGCTCAGAAAGCCGCTTAAAAAAAGCGCTCCTGTTATGCCATCGAGCATTTCAGGAGCACTTTTTTAGTTGAAGAAAGGGTTTGTGGCGATTTCTTGACCGATTGTTGTTGGTTCACGATGGCCTGGATAAGCGGTGTAATCAGCTGGTAATGTCAATAACTGTGTTTGCACACTTTCCAGTAATTGTGCCATATTACCAGTAAATAGATCTGTTCGACCAATGCTTCCAGCGAATAAGGCATCACCAGTCACTACAAAGTTATCACTGTGGAAAATGAAACTGACTCCTCCAATGGAATGACCAGGTGTTGGAACGACTTCAAAGGTCATCCCTCCAAGTGTGTATTCTTTCATCGTAAATTCCTGTTCAGCTGGTGAGACAATAATTGGTTGTCCACCCATTCCAGATAAGTTTAACTGGGGGTTGCCTAACCATTCTTGCTCTAATGGACTGACATAAACGGGAACATCATATGCCTGACGAATTTCTTCAACCGCCCCAATATGGTCATAGTGAGTGTGGGTTAATAAAATGGCGACAGGTGTTCTATCAAGCTCTGTGATAAAGCTTTTAATTAAATCAGCATCGTTGCCTGGATCAATCACAAGTAAATTTTCTTCATTGTAAATCAAATAGCAGTTTTCTGCTGCAGGTCCTGTTGTGACAAAATACTTAACATTAATCATTGAAATGTTCCTCTCTTTCTTTACCAGTCTAGTATAGCGAAAAAGAGCGAACTTGACAAAGGAAACTGATCGTTACGCGTAGTACTGGATAATAGCGTTCAGTAAACGGGTTGCCCCTTCACCGACTTTTGAATCATAATAAGCCGTAAAATCAGGCGTAGTAATGTACATCTCAGCAAGACCTTTATGGGCTTCAGCAGAATACTTTTTCTTACTCCAAGCTTGAGTGAGCCACTCTTTATGCAAACTGAAAATTTCAGCCGCCTTTTCTGATGGCACCTCGATAGTTCCGTGATCAGCTAGTAGTACCAGCAGACGCTGTTCATTTGTTTGCATAGCTTGATACGCCACTTCTGTCATAGTCATTAAAGCGGCATTGGAAGCATCAATTCGTTCATCGCCATATTTTTTGCGAATTTCGTCACCGTAGCTTGCTTCATTTTCCTTAATTAAATCCTGTTTGAATGCTTCAAATTTTTGTGTATCTGTCATCGTTATTTCTCCTTTTTGAGCCGAAATCGTGGAATCAATCGTATGAATCAAGGCGCTTAAGCGCTGATTTTTAAGAACGAGAGCTTCCCGGTGGCTTTCTAATAATGTCAGATAATCCAAATTAGGCTGATTGAGAATGGTGGCAATTTGTTCGAGGGTCAAGTCAAGCTCACGGTAAAAAAGGATTTGCTGCAGTTTGTCGACTTCCTCTTGTCCGTAGATGCGGTAACCTGATTGGGTCGTATAACTAGGCGTCAATAAAGCTATTTGATCATAATAGCGCAAGGTTCGTGTGGTGACACCAGCTAATTTTGCCAATTTATTAATAGTATATTCCAATTCTTTTTCCTCCCTTATGGTTGCTGACAAGTTTACTATAAACTATGACGTAACGTTAAGGTCAAGTTTATAAAGAAAAATAATGCTATCGTTGATACAAATGAACCTTACCCAGAGGGGTGACGGTCTGGTTATCAACAATTAGTCCACCTTGATCTTCCATAGCATAAAGGAAGGGCACTTCTGTTTCAGTTAGGACCCGATAGATAGAACGATGTTGTTCGATTGAATGCTCAATGTCAGCTTCAGAGAGGCCAAAGGTTTGGAATGGTGCGATCAATTCAGGGTAAAAGCGACCGTTGTTCCCATAAAAAGAGTTCCAATTAGCCAGGGGAATCTCACCGTCGGCAAAAGAAAAAGGGAGAATGGTAACCGTCATATTGGATTTAATATAAGCGGAAACAGCCTTATAAGCCCATTTCTCGTGGAAATTATATAGGTTAAAAAGTAGTTGTCTCATGAAACAGCCTCCTAGTTATATTTAATAAATAGAGTAACTCTTAAATTAATGATATCATATTAAAAAGATATACCTGAACAATGTTCGCGCCTGACTAGTCTGAGGACATTAATGGTAATTTGCAAATAGACTAGGAAATGTCAGAAAATAAAGGTAAAATTGAACATAATAGAGAAATGAGGGAACTAAGATGACCAAACATAATAAGAAAATAATCATTATAAGTCTATTAATGATTGCTGTTATTGGCCTAAGTGGCTGCCAAAATGCCCAGATGTGGTTTAAAGATTTTGAACAATCCTTTAAGGGGTTAAACATGACCATTCGGACGTATGATGATGAGAGTCAAATTATAGATGAAATTACTGGAAAGTCGGTTTCGATTGAACGGGATACAGATTTTGATTCCGAAGAAGATAGCGCAGATTCTTCTGTTTTACGAGTTAGTGTTGGGGGAAAAGAGCTACATCACGTGGGCTCTTCAATGGTTGTAGCAGAAAATGGCTTGGAAAATGTTTTTGATGATTATGCCCAAAAATATGACTTAGCTGACCAGGATCGTTCGATTCCGATTGTCAATAAAATGGTTGACGAGTTCAAAAATTCCTTTACAGGTAAGAAAAAAGTTGTCTTAATTCGCAGCCAACGGGGTTATCCATTGGCAACATATGCGGGAGATAAGGTCTCCTTATACAAAACAGATGTCCCAAAAAGTACAGGAATTTTAATTGATGGTAGTTACCTCTTTATTTATCGTTGTGATTATACTATTTATGATCTAGAATTGCTAGAGTAGGAGGTCAGTCAGTGGGAGTCTATTTAATTTACTTTATCATCATCGTACTTTCTAATACAGTCGGGGCCGTATCGGGAATGGGCGGTGGTGTTATTATCAAACCGGTTTTTGATACGTTTGCGTTTCATTCGTTAGCTGCTATCACTTTTTATTCCAGTGTAGCTGTCTTTACGATGTCGATTTCTTCTACCTATAAACAATTAAAAAATGGCGTAAAAGTCAATTGGATACAGGCACTGTTTATTTCAATCGGTTCAATAATTGGTGGGATTGTTGGCAATCGATTATTTGGCTACTTACTGGAGTTTTATGGCAGCGAACAACAGGTTCAGCTGATTCAAATTGTCCTTACGATTGTCTCATTGGTCTTAGTTCTCATCTATACACTTGGAAATCCTAAAATGCTGCACTTAAAAAGCCCCTTTGTTTATTTATTGGTTGGTTTGTTTTTAGGCGGATTCTCAACGTTGTTGGGGATCGGTGGTGGACCGATAAATGTTTCTTTACTGGTTTTTTGTTTTGGCTTAAGTATGAAAGATGCAACCGTTTATTCAATTATTACGATTTTTTTCTCCCAATTAGCTAAATTAATCGAAATCGCTTTTTCGACAGGCTTTGAATCGTATGATTTAACGATCCTTTTGGCGATTATTCCCGCGGCTTTATTAGGTGGTTATTTAGGTGGGGGAGTTAGTGGTAAGGTCTCAGACAAAGTTGTCTCGAAAATATTTATTACAGTTGTGATAGTAGTCATAGCTATTAATGTTTTGAATGGTATTAATTTATTTTAGTGTTATTTAATTAAGCCGATTATCTGTCCTGATTAAAATTTTAGAGTGAGAGGCCTTCCCTTAAGGAAAGTCCTCTCGCTCTTTTTTGTGGAAAAGTCATTAAATACAGGGAAAAATGAACGATTAATATACCTTTGTTAAGTGATAATTTTTCTGTTGTCACAATAAAGCAGTAAAACTGTACACTAACTGATGTAAAGCTCTATTATAATGTTTTTATTAGACTTATTTTTGATATTAGTTCTATTGTTTTTAAAAAAATGATGAAAATAATCAGAGATATGGTACAATAATAAATATATAATTTCGGACTATTTATAGATAGTTGTCTTAAAAAATGGGATTAATGTTATTAACACTATTTTTTTGTTATTTTAATCTTTTTCTTAGACCGATATTTAAGTAGACTAAACATTTATTATTGGTTTAACTACATGACTCTATTGTTGAAAAAGAGTCTTTCTGAAGGGCAGGTGAAGCATTTTAAAGAATATGCTGTCTTAATTATACAATAGTGAATAAAGGCACCATTAGGTCATTTTAAAGTAGTTTTGCTGATGGGAACTTATATCCGGACATGTTGTGCTCAATAGTTAAAAAACAGTTCGTTTATGCCTGTTCAATACATTTTTTAGTGAGATGGTTTCAATAAAGGGGCCTGAGGTGAGTTTTATGATTGGTGGTAGTAATTAAAGTGAGACACTCGTTATTAGCTAGGAATAGGAGAGAAGATATGTTGAAACTGACGCAATGTAAAATAAAGATAGTATCATTATTACTTACAATTATGATGGTTGTTAATGTTTTACCGCTGGCGGCAATTGCCGAAATAGGTGATAAAGGAGAGCTGGGACAAGTCATAGAAACTGAGCAGAGCCAGCAGGAAACAGAGGAATCCGAGAATATTCCTAATTTAACTGAAGTCCAGTCTGATAGTTTAATAACTGAAATGACCGACGAGATTGATACTGAGGAGAACCAAGGGGGAGAGACAGAAGAGACTGCTCCTCTCGTATCAACGGCACCAGTTAATCGCAGTGATTTAGTTGTTATTACGGGTGTTAATATGTTAGTAGATATTGGTGGTAAATGGGTTTATATCATTAAAGATAACTTGTTGCAACCTGACATCCCATCTTTTAGCAAGGGGATGAGAATTAAGTTTGAGTATTCCTGGGATATTTCAAGTGAGAACTTGAGTCAGTTTCAACCGGGTGATTTTTTCGAAGTGAGTTTACCAGATACCTACTTTCAATTTCACGATACCCTCATTAGCTATGACTTGAAAGATCAAAATGGGGCAGTTATTGGTAACTTTACAGTCAAGGATAATAAAATTGTCTCGACATTAAATGAACTTGGAACATCAAAAAATGAAATTAGAAACGGCTTTTTATCAGGGATTGGCTATACGGTCCTTGAGGGAGATGAAATTACCCTCTCGACCGGTGGGATTATGCTACCACCTATCACGATTGATCCAGGGGGCTCTTCAGGAAGTGAAGAGATAGAAGATTTTGGTGATTTATTCAAGTCTGGTGCAAAGTTTGAGGAGAAAGGCGATCTTGAATGGCGAATTTTTGTTAATTACGATAATTTTCGTAAACAGTTTAATAATGAGAGCGTTGTAGCCTTTAATAATGTTGTACTAACAGATGAGATCGACACAGGCATGGTAGTTAAGGACAGTGAACTGAGAATTGAGGCCTCTATTTACGTTGCTAATGAAGAGGGACGAATGACCAATCTCTCATTAGATTGGTTCTCATTTAAGGAATTATTTGTACCGATTCCATATGTTGAAGGGATGAGTGAAAGCCAGTTTGAACTGGCGGTAAAAACCTCACCTAATCCAGCCTATGGTATTTACGCGAATCGGAAAGTGATGATTAATTTTGGGAATCTTCCTGGTTCTAATATTAAATACCCAGCTTACGTTACAGCAAACAATGGTCAGTGGATTAAGGAGAAGTTACAAGAGCTAGTTGATGAGAACAAAATTAGTCAAAAACAAGCCGATGAAACACAGCAAAAATATGCGACTAATCCTGAAATCATCGGTTGGGTTGTGACGATCCCGACACAGGTAGTTGGTGGATCAGATACCTATAATAACACGGCTACATTAACGTATAACGACAGTGAAATTGCCAGTTCAGGGACGCAAATTGAATTCAATGATATTAACGGTGGGGCCGAAACTAACGAACCTGGAAGTGTTGTAATAAAGAAGACTGATGAAAAACTAACTCCTTTAGAAGGCGTGTCATTTAAATTGCAAAAATTAAATACGGAAACAAATCAGTTTTTAGATTATCTCCCGCAAGATAATTTAGGCGGCATTGAAAGAATAACAGGGACTGATGGTACTGTGACCTATAAGCGTTTAACTTATGGCGAGTATCAGGTTGTCGAAACTAAAGGTCTAAATGGTTATGGAGAGCCGATATATACCCCTAGTGAGCGTTTCAGCATGACCGCCCAAACTACTACTGGTATTGAAATCAATGTGGTAAATGAGTTGTTAAAAGGTCAGGTGGAATTGACTAAAACAGATGCTAAAACATCTGAAAAACTAATGGGAGCGATCTTCGAACTTCAAGATGTTAATGGCGCTTATCTGAGCGGCCCTTATGAAACAGGGGAAGATGGCCTTCTAGCAATTGATGGCTTATTACCAGGCCACTACCAATTAGTGGAAACTCAGGCTCCAACAGGTTATGACTTAGATACCACCCCGGTGAAATTTGAAATTGTTAAAAATCAAAAAGTAGCTCTTAAGGTTAGTAAAACTAATCAAGAAACGCCAGGTTCTGTCATATTGGAGAAGCTAGATCAAAAAACAGCTAAAAAACTAATGGGAGCGATCTTCGAACTTCAAGATGTTAATGGCGCTTATCTGAG